>CAYULR010000047.1:9383-12837 GCA_964445685.1 uncultured Algimonas sp. | reverse complement strand
ACGACGACCAGTCCATCTATGGCTGGCGAGGCGCGGAAGTGGACAACATCCTGCGGTTCGAAAAGGACTTCCCCGGCGCGAAAGTCATCCGCCTGGAACGCAACTACCGTTCGACGGAACACATTCTCGGCGCGGCGTCAGGCTTGATCGCGGCCAACAAGGACCGCCTCGGCAAGACGCTGTGGACCGACGATGCAGGCGGTCACAAGGTCAGCGTAACGGGCGTTTGGGACGGCCCGGCCGAAGCCCGCATCATCAGCGGCGAGATTGAGGACTGGAAGTCCAAGGGACGCAGCTACAACGACGTTGCCATCCTGGTCCGGGCCTCGCGCCAGATGCGCAACTTCGAGGAACGCTTCATCCAGCTCGGCTTGCCCTACCGGGTGATCGGCGGTCCGCGCTTCTTCGAACGGGCCGAAATCCGCGACGCCCACGCGTACTTGCGCGTGCTGCGTTCCGACACGGACGATCTGGCTTTCGAACGCATCGTCAACACGCCCAAGCGCGGCATCGGCGCAACGTCGATCCGCAAGCTGCAGGAAGCGGCGCGGGCGATGAACACGTCGCTGGAACAGGCGACGCGCACCGTCATCCGCACAGATGAGATCCGAGGCAAGGCCCGCACGAGCCTGCGTGCCTTCCTGATGGATGTGGACCGCTGGCGGAACGAAGCGCAGGACGCCAAACACACGGAGATGGCCGAGCGCATCCTCGACCAGAGCGGCTACACGCAGATGTGGCGCGACAATAAGGACGCGAAGAGCCAAGGCCGTTTGGAGAATCTAAAGGAATTGATCTCCGCCATGGGCGAGTTCGATACGCTCGACGCGTATATGGAACATGTCAGCCTTGTCCTGGATGTCGAAAGCGGCCCGACCGAGGACGAAGTCAGCCTGATGACGCTGCACTCCGCCAAGGGCCTGGAATTCCCGCTCGTCTTCCTGCCCGGCTGGGAGGAAGGCACGTTTCCGAGCCAGCGCGCGCTGGATGAGAGCGGCATGGCGGGCCTCGAGGAGGAACGCCGCCTCGCCTATGTCGGCATCACGCGGGCGCGCGAGCAGGCGAAGATCTACTTCGCCGCCAACCGGCAGGTCTACGGCTCCTGGCAATCCTCCCTGCCCTCGCGCTTCATCGACGAGTTGCCCATCCAGCACGTCGATGTGGAGTCAGAGTCCAGCCAGTACAATCCGTCCCTCATCATGGACCGGGTGCAGGAGAATTTCGGCCGCAGCTTCACCGAAGCCCAGAATGCAGGCCGCAAGTCACCGGGCTGGCAGCGCTACCAGAAGAACAAAGACCGCTCCTTCGGCCGCGAGCCCAAGGAGATCGAAGGCCACGCCGTGCGGCGCCCGGCCAAAGGCAAAGTGTCCAACTACAAGGTCGGCGAACGGGTCTTCCATTCCAAGTTCGGCTATGGCGAAGTCATGTCGGCGGATGGCACGAAGTTGACGGTGGAATTCGACAAGGCAGGCGAGAAGATGGTGCTCGACGGCTTCGTGCAGCGGGCCGAGGATGTCTGAGGCAATCCGTCCCTATGCGCTGAGCGTCACCCTGCCCGCGCAACAAGGCTACGCGGCCGCCGAAGCGTTGGGTTTCGACGAGATGACGGAAGCGCTCTCGGTCTCCATCTTCGACGACGGGCCGGATCATGTCAGCGTCCAGGCCCTGTACGAGACGCAAGGTCTCGCCGAGGCCGCCCGCAAGCAGCACCTCGCCGACACGGATGCCAGCGTCGCGCAGATGCCGGACGAAGACTGGGTCGGGCTGAGCCAGTCCGGTCTCGCGCCCATCCGCGCCGGGCGCTTCGTCGTCCACGGCAGTCACGACACACCGCCCGCCGACGCGCCTTTCCCCATCCTGGTCGAAGCCGGGCAGGCCTTCGGCACGGGTCACCACGGCACGACGCAAGGCTGTCTCGAAATGATGGACAGGCTGGAGCTGGACGGCCGTTCCCCCGCCACTATTCTCGACCTCGGCACGGGCGCGGGCATCCTCGCGATTGCTGCGGCCAAGCTGTTTCCGGAAGCCGACATCCTCGCCACGGATATCGACCCGGTCGCCGTGGACGTCGCAAAGGAGAACGCGCAGGGCAACGGCGTTGAGTTCGACACCGTCGTGGCGGACGGCTTCGGTCACGAAAGCCTGGACGGGCAGAGCTTCGACCTCGTCATCGCCAACATCCTTGCGGGACCGCTCCGCGGCATGGCGCCTGACATCGCGGCCGCGGTGAAACCCGGCGGCACGGCGATCCTGTCCGGCATATTGGACGAACAGGCGGAATGGGTCGCGGGTGCGTTCCGCGACGCCGGCCTGACTGTCGAACCGCAGGCCAGCCTGGACGGCTGGACCAGCCTTCTCGCCCACAAATGAAAAAGCCCGGACACAGGGTCCGGGCTCTCGAATAGCGTTATGCGTCAGCGGGACTAGATGGCCCGCAGAGCCCGGCGCGTCTGGCGGTTGGTGCGGCGCGCCAGAAGGCGGACCTGCAGTTGCTCGGAGGCGGGCTTCACTTTGCGCTGGACTTGCAGCTGCGTGGTATCGAATTGGTAAGACATTGTTCTCTCTTGCGTTTTGTCGTCTGGAGGCCGGGGGAAACCTCCTGTGTTTCGGTGAGGCGCATCTAGTGAGAGAAAGAGTGTGGGAGAACACCCATCCGGTTCGGCGAGCTATGCATTTATGCGTGGAACTTCACGCATATTTTAATTCTACGTTAAACACCTTGGTCGGCTTCACAGCAATTCTTGCCTTTGAGCGCTCTGCGCTTTGCAGTTGCGCCGAAAGTCCCTAGAGCCTCCGCATGACCGTGCAGACCCCAGACCTGATCCAGAACTTCGATGTGAAAGGCGGGCCGCAATTCGGACGGGACAACATCCCCAAGCTGCGCGCCGCGCTGAAAGACCAAAAGCTGGAAGGCCTGCTGATCCCGCACGAGGACGAGTACAATAACGAGTACCTGCCCGCGCATAATGAGCGCCTGATGTGGGCGACGGGCTTCACCGGGTCTGCCGGGGCCGCCGCCGTGTTCCTCGACCGCGCCGTCATGTTCGCCGATGGCCGCTACACGCTGCAAGTCCGGCAGCAAACCGCTGACGAGCTGTTCGACCATGCCCGCCTGGAAGCGGGGGTCGCTGCCTGGCTGCGCGACAATGTCCGCAAGGGCGAGCGCGTCGGCTACGACCCGCGCCTTCATTCGCCCAAAGCCGTGGCTGCGCTGCGCAAGGCCGTGACCGGCGCGGGCGGCGAGTTCGTCGCGCTCGACACGAACCCGCTGGATACGGCCTGGGCGGACCGCCCGGCCCCCTCCAAGGGCGAAGTCGTCATCCAGCCCACGGACCGGGCTGGGAAAAGCCATGCGGAGAAGCGCGCGGAAATCGCGGCCATCGTGAAGCGCTCCGGCGCGGACGGGGCGCTCATCACGGCGCCTGCCTCCATTGCGTGGCTGCTGAACCTGCGC
>CAYULR010000047.1:7844-9373 GCA_964445685.1 uncultured Algimonas sp. | reverse complement strand
CAAAGGCGAAACCCTGAATGGGTGGTGCAAGGCCAATGGTGTCACGCAGACCGCCTCCCGGAACGCAACGCACGGTCTGACCGGCGGTCGCGTTGGCACCAAGCTGCTGGATCAAATGATCGACGCCGCAGGCCGCGTGACGCTCTACACCGACCCCGACAAGCTCTCCTCCGACGTGCTCAGCCATCTGGGCAACGATGTCAGCGTGCGCGAGGAGAGCCGCCTGAGCGGCGATCTGTCCGACTGGTCCGGGAAGACGGTCATCGCCGACCCGGCCACCAGCTCGGCCTGGCATAGCCAAGCCATCGAGCGTGCGGGGGCGACCGTCCTGGCGCAGGCCGATCCGGTCGCCCTGCCCAAGGCGAAGAAGCCCGAAGCCGAGCTGCGCGGGACCGAGGCCGCGCACCGCCGCGACGCCCTGCCCCTGATCCGCTTCCTGCACTGGCTGGACACGGAGGCGCAGAGCGGTGAGTTCGACGAGATCGACGCCGCCGTGAAACTGGAGACGTTGCGCCACGAAACCGGGATGCTGAAGGACCTGTCGTTCGAGACCATCAGCGGCGCGGGCTCCAACGGCGCGCACCCGCACTACCGCGTCAACACCGCCTCTACCCTGCCCCTGTCGCGCGGCACGCTCTACCTGGTCGATAGTGGCGCACAGTATGTGGACGGCACAACCGACGTCACCCGGACCGTTCCCATCGGGGAGCCGACGCAGGAGATGCGCGAGCGCTACACGCTGGTCCTGCAGGGCCATATCGCGCTGGCCGTCGTGCGCTTTCCGTCCGGAACGACAGGCTCCAACCTCGACGCACTGGCGCGCCACCCGCTGTGGCAGTCCGGGCTCGACTACGACCACGGCACGGGCCACGGCGTGGGCGTCTTCCTCGGCGTTCATGAAGGTCCGCAACGGATCAGCAAGACACCGAACAGCATTGCGCTGGAACCCGGCATGATCGTGTCGAACGAGCCGGGCTACTACAAGGAAGGCGAATACGGCATCCGGATCGAGAACCTCCAATATGTGACCGAAGCCGAACCCATTCCGGGCGGCGAACGCCCGATGCACGGCTTCCACACGCTGACGCTGGCCCCGCTGGCGCGCGACCTGATCGACACGGACATGCTGACCAAGACGGAACGCCACTATGTCGACACCTACCACGCCCGCGTGCTGGAGGAGATCGGCCCGGAGTTCGACGGCGATATCAAACAGTGGCTCGAAGCCGCCTGCCGTCCGCTGTAATCATGACCATGCCCACGACGAGGGACAGCCTCGAAACCTTCAACCGCATCGCCAACGCGCTTCTCGACGCGGAGGATACACAACCCGTTGCGGAATTCGTTCCCGTCGACACGCTGGACGAACGCCTCGACCTCAATCTGCCAGACCGGGCGCTTGATCCGTCCGAGGTCGAAGCCGCGCTGACGGATCTTGTGCTCGTTGCGCCGCGCACCGCGACCCCGGCCTTCTTCAACCAGCTTTTCGGCGGCCGCCAAGGCCCGGCCGTCATGGGCGACATGCTGTC
>CAYULR010000047.1:6355-7834 GCA_964445685.1 uncultured Algimonas sp. | reverse complement strand
CCTCGTGCGGCTTCAGATAGAGGGCGCCACGCTGGACCCGGAGGGCGTGATCGCCTCCCTGCGCACGCAGATCGGGCAGCTCGAAACCCAGATCATCGAAAAACAGATCGAACTGTCCAGCCTGCTGAACAACACGATGGCGACCTACAAGGCGGGCGGTCCGATGATCGCGGTGGAAAAGACCATCATCCGCAAGGTCAACGACATGATCGGCTGGGACGACAAAGCCGGCGGCACGTTCGGCCCCGGCGGGTCCATGACCAATCTGATGGGCATGCTGATGGCGCGGGACGTCAAGGCGCCCGACGTGCGCCACAAAGGCATGGGCCAAAGCATGACGGTCTACACATCTGTGGAGAGCCACTACAGCACACCCAAGAACGCCGCTTTTTCCGGCATTGGCCGGGACAATGTCCGCCATGTCGCCACGAACGACCGGGGAGAGATGGACATGGCGGCGCTGCGAACGGCCATCGAAGCCGACATCGCCGACGGCCTTACGCCGACGCTGATCAACTGCACGGCGGCGACGACCGTTCTGGGCGCGTATGACGATCTGAACGGGGCGGCAGACCTCGCCGAAGAGTTCGGCCTGTGGCTTCACGTAGACGGCGCTTACGGCGGCGCGGCACTGTTCAGCGAACGCTACCGCCCGCTCATCAAGGGTGTGGAGCGCGTGGACAGTTTCACGATCAATGCGCACAAAATGCTGGGCACGCCGCTCAGCACCTCGCTGATCATGGTTCGCGATGCGGCGCACCTGCACACCAGCTTCTCCAACGATGCGTCCTACCTCTACCAGACGGATCACGACGCCTACAATCCGGGCAAGACCTCGCTGCAATGCGGACGCCGGAACGACGCGCTGAAGTTCTGGACGCTGTGGAAGACGATCGGAACGGACGGGCTCGGTGCGTTTGTCGACCAGCAGTTCGCGCTCGCCGATGCAGGCCGCGACTATGTGCGGGGCCATGCGGACTATACGGACTACAGCGTCGACGACACGGTGGCCGTCTGCTTCAACTATAAGGGCATTCCGGCCGAGCGGCTCTGCACCGCCCTGTACGAGCACCAGGAATTGATGGTCGGCTACGGCTCGT
This sequence comes from uncultured Algimonas sp., assembly GCA_964445685.1. GTDB lineage: Bacteria > Pseudomonadota > Alphaproteobacteria > Caulobacterales > Maricaulaceae > Litorimonas. Next base: position 6,734 of record CAYULR010000047.1, on the reverse strand, counting down.
TCCGCGACGACACTTTCGTGCGCCTCGTCACCATCAATGGCGGGAACGCCATCGAGGACATCGAGGCCTTCTTCGCGAAGCTGGAAGCCTTCGTCGCCGCCAACCCGGCCCTGCTGGACTGATCAGTTCTAGGGCGCGGGGATGTCCGTCACGCCGCCCATATAGGGCACGAGCGCTTCGGGGACGGTGATGGAGCCGTCCTCGTTCTGGTAGTTTTCCAGCACCGCGACCAGCGTCCGGCCCACGGCCAGGCCGCTGCCGTTCAGCGTATGGACGAAGCGGTTGTCCTTCTCGCCCGCCCGATAGCGCGCATTCATGCGACGCGCCTGGAAGTCACCGCAGTTGGAGATGGAGCTGATCTCACGGTACGTCTCCTGGC
>CAYULR010000047.1:2432-6345 GCA_964445685.1 uncultured Algimonas sp. | reverse complement strand
GTCGTAGGTCTTGCGTGCCCCGAAACCCAGATCGCCCGTGCAGAGTTCCACCACGCGGTAGGGCAGCTCCAGGGCTTGCAGAACCTTCTCCGCGCAGCAGAGCATGGTCTTGTGTTCATCGTCCGACTGCTCCGGCGTCGCGATGCTGACCAGCTCGACCTTGTTGAACTGGTGCTGGCGGATCATGCCCTTCGTGTCGCGCCCGGCGGAGCCCGCCTCGCTGCGGAAGCACGGCGTGTGGGCCGTCATGCGCTTGGGCAGAACATCGGCGTCGAGGATGCTTTCACGGACCGAGTTGGTCAGGGAGACTTCGGCGGTCGGGATCAGAAAATGCTCTTCCGTGCTGTAGCTGTCCTCGGCGAACTTGGGCAGCTGCCCTGTCCCGAATAGCGCTTTCGGCCAGACGAGCAGCGGCGGAGAGGTCTCCTCAAACCCCTCGCCTGTCTGCATGTCGAGCATCATGGCGGCGAGCGCGCGGTCCATGCGAGACAGCGCACCGCGCAAGATGACGAAGCGCGAGCCGCTCATCTTGGCCGCCGTTTCGAAGTCCATCAGGCCAAGGGCCTCGCCGAGGTCGTCATGGGCCTTGGGCTCGAAGTCGAACGACTTCGGCTCGCCCCATTTGACGATCTCGACATTGGCGTCTTCGTCTTCGCCGTCCGGCACGTCGTCGGCGGGGATGTTCGGCAGGCTGGCGAGGAGATTGCGCAGCTCGCCCTCTTCGCTTTCCAGCTGGGTGCCGAGCGCGGCGATGACGTTCTTCGCCCCCGCCACTTCGGCCTTCAACTTCTCCGCCGTCTCTTTGTCGCCGTCGCGCATGGCCGCGCCGATCTGCTTGGAGGCGGCGTTGCGGGCCGCTTCGGCTTCCTGGACCATCGTCTTCACCTTGCGGATCAACGTGTCCTTCTGGAGGATGGCGGGCGTTTGCGCGTCGAGGCCGCGACGGGACCAGCCGGCGTCGAAGGCTTCGGGGTTTTCGCGGATCGCTTTGATGTCGAACATGATCAGGGTCTTCCGTTCCAGTCGGCGCCCGCCATAACAGAGCCGCGCGCGGCGTAAAGTCTGCAGGTCGGCGTAACGGTCCGTTCACCATGATTCCTCATACAGCGCGGGATTTTAAGGGAGCCGAAGAAAATGAAGTCGCTTGCAATCGCCGCCGCCGCCGCTCTGATGCTGATGGCGGCCGACGCCTCCGCCGCCGAGTGGTCCGGGGAAGCCTCTCTGACGGGCAGCAAGACGACCGGCAACACCGACACGGAAGACATTGGCGTCGGTCTGAAACTCGATAAGACCCAAAACCTCTTCAAGCACCGCTTCCGCGCCAGCGCCGACTTCGGCCGCGCGAACGGCGTGCGAAACCGCGCCCGTGCCAAGGCCAACTACCGGCTGGACCGCGACATTGGCGACGACCTGTTCGTCTTCGGCTCCGGAGACGTCTTCTATGACGAGTTCGGCGCTTTCACGGATGGCTGGTTTGTCGGCGGCGGTCTCGGTTACACGATCTACGAACCCGACCCGGTCGGCTGGAACGTCACGGCGGGTGTGGGTTACCGGTCCCAGACCTCGTCCATCGATGTGACGGAGCAGGAGATCGCGCTGAACGCGGAGTCCGATTTCGACTGGCAGCTGAACGAAGCCGTGTCCGTCTACGACGATGCCGGCGTGCTCTACTCCGCCGCCAACACCTATCTTTACAACGAAATCGGGCTGACGGCGTCGTTGATGGGCAATCTGGCGGCGCGGGCCTCTTTCCGGATCGACTATAATTCCGATGTTCCCGTGGGCCGGGAGAATACGGATACGATCACGCGCTTCGGGATTGTCTACACGATCAACTAGCCGCACAAGCGGGTCATGCTGACCCACTTGCTGCTCATGCGTCACGCCAAGTCGAGCTGGGACGACCCGGACATGACCGACCATGAGCGGCCGCTCAATGCGCGGGGCCGCCGCGCCGCCACGGCGGTGGGCGAGACGCTGACCGCGCGGGGCTACGCACCGGACCTGATCTGGAGCAGCGACGCCAAGCGGACGCGCGAAACCGCCATGCGCCTGATCCGCGCCATTCCGGGCGCGCAGACGGTGGAATACTTTTCCGAGTTCTATCACGCCTCCCCAGACCAGGTGCTGGGCGTGGCGTTGCGCGAAGGCGAACCGGATGCGGAGCGCCTAATGTGGCTGGGCCACAATCCCGGCTGGTCCGCGCTGAGCCACAAATTCACCGGGGTCGCCACCGACTTTCCGACGGGCGCGTGCGCCGTGCTGGAACGGATCGAGGACGGCTACTGGCTGTCACCGGATAGCTGGCGCGCCGTGGATTTCGTCCTGCCGCGCGAGCTGGAGGTTTGAGCGGCAAGCTGCTGGCCGTCTGGCGGTTCGCCGTCGCGCTGCTGCTCTACCCGCTCGCCTTCGGCGCGCTGATCTGGATCTGGTGGACGGGCCGTCCCGTTGCGCTGGGCCTGCTGGTGCTGGGCGTTGTCCTCGTCGCGGACCGGACGTGGTGGCTTGTCGCGAAATCCCTGTTCCCCAAACGATAGGGAGCGCCCCTCCGGGAAGGAGGGGCGCTCCGGTATGTCCAGTCACAAGGGGGAACAGAGCCTGGACGTTGGCGGCATCAAGGGACCTGAGATGCCATCCAGGAATATTTACGCCCGCGGCCTCCGAGTCGGATTGCCGCGGACGGAGTTTTTACTTGTCGACGGCGAGCAGCGTGTCCTGGTCGCGCAGAACGTAGAGCAGCAGCATCGCGCCGATGATCGGAAGAGCCGCGAAGAAGAGGATCTGGCCACCTTCGCCGCCTGTCAGGACCGGCAGCATGGTTGGGATCGTCGTGATTGTTCCAACCGTGTGCAGCAGGAACATCAGGCCGTAGGAAATCTTCTTCTTGAAACCGACCGTGAAGGCCAGCAGCAGCAACGCCATGAAGATGGCAATGACGAGGAAGGCGACGTCCGGCAGAAAGCCGATCTTGTAATAGCGGTCAGCGATGCCTTGTGCAGCCTCGTCACGGACGAAGCGCATCAGCGTCCAAGGTAGCATGAAGATCGCGATCAGGATGCGCGTGATGAAGAGTGGTAGTCTGAGATTTGGCATGGTTTGGCCTCCCCGGTTAACAATGAGGCGGCCTTAGCAGGACTCGTCAGACAAATGCGACACTCTGTCGTGACGCGGCATCACGACCCTGTGAACAGCGCTATTTCAGGATCGACGCGAAATCGTCCGCAACCACACCCGCCGTCGCCTTGGCCGCGCCAACAACACCCGGCACCCCTGCCCCCGGATGCGTGCCCGCGCCCGTGATATAGAGGTTCGAGATCACGTCGTCGCGGTTGTGCGGACGGAACCAGGCCGACTGCGTCAGGATCGGCTCGATCGAAAACGCGCTGCCCAGATGCGTGTTCATCTCGTCGCGGAAGCCATAGGGCGTCAGCGTCTTCTGGACGACCAGGTGCTTGCGAAGCTCCGGGAAGGCGTGCTCTTCCATATAGTCGATGATCTTGTTGGCGTAGGCCGGACCGATCTGGTCCCAGTTCACATCGGCATGGCCGAGGTGCGGCACCGGGCTCAGCACATAGTAGGACGACATGCCTTCGGGCGCCATGGACGGATCCGTGACCGTCGGCGAGTGCAGGTAGAGCGAAAAGTCTTCCGGCAGCTGGCGGCCTTTGCCGAAGATCTCGGCGATCAGCTCCTTGTAGCGCTGGCCCAGCAGGATGGTGTGGTGTTCCATTCCGGGCGGGCTGGGGATGTCCAGGCCGAAGTAGAGTACGAAGAGCGACATGGAATGCGACTTCTTCGTCAGCGACTTGCCGTATTTCTTACCCCGGTCATGACCGCGTAGCAGGTTCTTGTAGGTGTGGACCACATCCGCATTGGACGCGACCAGGTCGGCGTCGATGGACCAGCCGTCGGC
>CAYULR010000047.1:0-2422 GCA_964445685.1 uncultured Algimonas sp. | reverse complement strand
GCCTCCACGCCCGTGACGCGGTTGCGGTCCGTGCGGATGTCCGTGATCTCGGTCGACAGGCGGACCGTGCCGCCAATGTCTTCAAATAGCTTGATCATGCCGTCGACCAGCGCGCCCGTGCCACCTTGCGCGAACCACACGCCGCCCTTGCGTTCCAGCGCGTGGATCTGCGCGTAGATGGAGCTTGTCTTGAACGGATTGCCACCGACCAGCAGCGACTGGAAGGAGAGCAGCTGACGCACGCGTTCGTTCTTCACGAACTTCGACACCATGGAATAGACGCTCTTGTCGGCGCGAAGGCGGACCAGTTGCGGCATGGCCTTGAACATTTGCGAGACCTTCAGGAAGGCCGTCGTGCCGAGCTTCTCGTAGCCCTCGCGGTAGAGGTCCTGGCTGTAGGCGAGGAATTTGCGGTAACCCTTCACGTCTTCCGGCTCGTAGCGGGCGATCTCCGCCTCCAGCTCGTCCTGGTCAGCCGTGTAATTCAGGCGCTCTCCGTCTTCCCATTGCAGCTGGTAGAACGGATCGACCGGCAGCAGCGTGACATAGTCGTCCATGTCGCGGCCCGCCGCCGTCCAGATTTCGCGCAGGCAGTTGGGATCCGTGATGACCGTGGGTCCGCCGTCGAACTTGAAGCCTTTTTCCTCATAGACGTAGGCCCGGCCGCCCGGCTTGTCGCGATTGTCGGCCAGCGTCGTGTCGAAGCCCATGGCCTGCAGGCGGATGGCGAGCGCGATGCCGCCGAAGCCCGCCCCGATGACGACGGCGCGGGGGCGCTCCCCGGCTTTGGCGCGGGCGATCGTTTCCGGATCGATCTGAACGTTCATGGCATGTCTTTCTTGGCGCGTTCGCGCCGGATGAAGCTGTCTTCGGAGAAATTGGCAATCGCCCTAGATACGGGCACGGGCGGCTTGCCGATGAGGATGCGCGCCTTGTCGCGCCAGCGCAAGCCGTTGCGGTAGAAACGGCGGATGAGTCCGTCGTTCAAACCGTAGAAGCGTTGCAGCACGATATAGCGTTTCTGCGGCTCGGCCGCCCGGAAGAACATGCGGTTCAAAAGCCGTGCATAACGTTCCCGGCGAAGGTGGACCCGGCGGTGACGCGCCACGGCGGCCGGAGCGGCCTCCGGTCCGCCTTTCGCGATGGCCTGCGCCACCACGTCCGCGACTTCCAAGGCATGCGGCACGGTGAAGCCCGTCGCGGCGACGGCGAAGCCTCCGCCCAGGCCAATCTTCGCACTGTTATCGTCCCGGTCCGTCGCCATCATCATGGGCAGCACGCCCTTTTCGCGCCGCACCACCGTGTGGTCCGCCCAGCCCTTGCCCTCGATATAGGTCTGGATGCGGTCCGCGATCTCGTTTTCCGACAGATTGGACGAGTCGGAGAAGTAAGTGTCCTCCACCAGCAACTCCCGGTCCGAATAGGGCAGCAGATACATGAAGCGGTACCCGTCGATCTGCTCCACCGTCGCGTCCATGATGACGGGGCGCTCCACGCCGTGCGGTTCCGACGTGCGGATGACGTGGCCGACGAACTTCTGCCAGCCCGGAAACTCGTCGCTCCGGGGCGCATATCCGGTCGCGTCCAAGCGGGGGCGCGTGTCCTTCGCAGGCGCCTCCTGTGCCGTGAACAGCCGCAACCGCCCCTCCTCCACGAACGGCGCGATGCAGCGGCGCAGCGTGTCGGAGTTCCCGGACTGGTACTCGATCCGCAGCGTGCGCCGCCTCTCCGGGAATCGTACCTCGTAGTCAGGCCAGCTATGATCCGCGAAGGGCGCGAACCAGTCGCGCAGCTCCGGCGCAATGTCGGAGGCATTGAACGACCAGGTATGATCGCCCGCCACATCCGGTTTCACCTCGTACAGGTCTATCGTGAGGTCGGGATTGACGCTCAGGCACCGCCAAGCCGTCAGCAATCCGGACAGGCCGCCCCCCGCTATGACGAGGTCGCCAGCCTGCTGATGCGTGGTTGATTCCGCTTGCGGTGCCATTGCGCGAGGGCTTAGCGGGTTGGAAGACAGCCGACTACAGGGGACAATCATGAAAACAGCGCTTTCGCTTCTTCTCGCCACGGCGCTCGCCGCACCCGCTTTCGCGCAGGACCGCACGGCGGAGACGGTCATCCACGCCGGAACGCTCATCGACACGGCGACGGGCACGACGCGTTCGGACCAGTATATCGTCGTCGAAGGCGACACGATCCGCGAAGTCCTCTCGGCCCGCGAATACCGCCAGCGCGGCGCGGCGCAGACCCTGATCGACCTGTCGGACATGACGGTCCTCCCCGGCCTGTCAGACGCCCACGTCCACCTGACCAGCGACGCCAAGGTGCACGGCTACAACCGCCTGAGACGCTCCGTGCCCCGCGCGGCGATCACGGGCGTCATGAACGCCAAGCGCACGGTGGAAGCGGGCTTCACGAC
>CAYULR010000046.1:8065-13174 GCA_964445685.1 uncultured Algimonas sp. | reverse complement strand
CAGAACAATGTTGACCAGGCCCTTCGCGCCCTGAAGAAAAAGCTTCAGAACGAAGGCATCCTGCGCGAGATGAAATCCCGCAAGCATTACGAAAAGCCGTCCGAGAAGCGCGTCCGCGAGCAGGCCGAAGCGCTGCGCCGCGCCCGCAAACTGGCCCGCAAGCGCGCCCAGATCGAAGGCCTGATTCCAAGCAAAAAGAAGCGCCGCCGCTAGGCTGCGCTCATCGTGTCGTTAGACGAGCCGTCCCCCGGGGCGGCTTTTCTTTTGGGAGAACGGATGTGACGGCTGATGAACTGGTCGAACGGCTGAATCTGTCGCCGCATCCAGAGGGCGGTTATTACCGCGAAACATTCCGGTCCGAAGTGCAGGTGCAGACGGAGATAGGGTCACGGTCCGCCGGAACCTCGATACTATACATGCTGGCTGGCGATGACGTCTCGCGCTTCCACCGCATCGACGCTGACGAGATTTGGTATTTCCACGAAGGGGCGCCGCTGACAATCTACTGTCTTGAACCAAACGGTGACGCGCGCTGCGAGACGTTGAGCGCGTCGAACCCTCAGCTGACTGTTCCAGCAGGCGTCTGGTTTGGTGCTGCGTTGGAGGAACCAAACAGCTACGCGCTCGTGAGTTGCGCCGTCACGCCGGGGTTCGAGTTTGCTGAGTTCGAATTGGCAGAGCACTCAATATTGTTGGAGCGCTGGCCCGACGCCAAAGACTGGATTGAAAAGCTGACTTAGGCGGGAAGGGGGTCCGCGACCGGACCGCCGACAGCTTCGTAGGGGTCGAGACCCGCTTCGCGCATCTGACGGTGAACTTCCGGGTAGACGCTCATCGGTTCGATTCCGAGCATCTCACGAACTTCCTCGAGCGGCCGGGGCAGCAGGTCCAGAAGATCGTAATAGATGATCGCCCGTGCTGCCTTGCCGCGTCGGGCCGCTTCGCGGATAGCACGGATGACCGGCGCACCGCGCGGAGCCCAGCGTTTGACTTCTAGCGCGCCCATATAAGCAATGAACTGGATGCCGAAGCCGGAGGTCTGCTGATAGCTGTAGGCGAGCACGCAGGTTTCGCCGAGGGCGTCGCGCCCATAGCCTGTCAACACGTGCTCCATATCGTGCGTGTCGCGGGAGCGGTTATTGTACCAGCGGAACTCGTCGCTGCGCGTATCTTCGATGTCCTTGCTGAACCGGTCGAATTCATCGACCAAACCCTGGGCACTCAGCCCTTCGCGGTCCATGAAATTGCAATAGGCGTCGGCCAACGATCCTTCGGGCATGGCGCGCAAACGTTCGCGGTCGTCCAAGATGGGCGGAAGGTAGCGGCGCTCTTCGAACCGTTTGCGGCCTTCAGGGTCTTTCAGAAAGACGTTGAAGTGCTTGTAGAGGTCGTTTCCGTTGAGCGCCTTGGTGATGTGGAAGACGTGTGTTGTGTCTTCCTTGTTGGCGATCAGCTTACGGAAATGCTGGACCGCCTTAATCCAATTGCGGCGAATGCGCGGTACGTCTGACTGGTAGTAAGGCTCGCTCATAAGGTCATACATATAAGCATGAAATCAAGCCTCAACCCTCAAAGTGCGTATGACGGCCGTTCGCGCATGCGGTCCATATAGGCGCTCAGCGCAACGTGGTCGTCTCCCGGCTGCGCTTTCACCCACTTGGAGAAATCGTAGACCACTGTGAGCGTGATGTCCGCCATGGAGTAAGTCTCCCCGGCAACGAAGGGGGTCTTCGCCAAATGTGCGTCGATGTCTTCGAAGAACCATCCCAGCCGTTTCCGGCCCCGATCGGCCAAGGCTTCGATCTGGTCGAGATTGCGGGGGCCGGGCAGGGCGCGGCCTTTCATATGGGGGGAACTGTTCCTGAGAACCTCCGCAATGGCGGCAAGGCCCTCCATGGTGCACCGGAAATCCCATTCCAGAACCCTGGCCTTTTCGAGCGCGGTGGTTCCCAGCAAAGGCGGTTCCGGATGCAAGGCTTCGACGTAGGCAGCGATCCCGATGTTCTCTGTGATTACGTCCCCTTCGTCCGTGACGAGTGCGGGGACCATGGCGCGGGGGTTCACGGCCTTGAAGTCGTCTGAGAGCTGCTCGCCCGAGCGGAGGTCGACCTCGACCGTTTCCCATTCGATGCCTTTCTCGGCCAGAAACATGCGGGCTCGGCGGGGAGACGGGGCTGTGGAGCAGTCATAGAGCTTGAGCATAATTTATTCTTCTTATAATCCGCGCCCATGTCGAACGCCTCTGACGCTCCTATCAAAGCCACGCTGACCCCTAAGGTCAAGGAACTCGGCGATGGCTTCACGGTGCGTCGGGCTATTCCGACAATCCAGCACCGGTCGGTGGGGCCTTGGGTGTTCTTCGACCACTTTGGGCCTGTCACATATGCGCCGGGGCAGGGGATGGACGTCCGCCCTCATCCGCACATCGGCATAGCCACGGTGACATACCTCTTCGAAGGCGAAATCTGGCACCGGGACAGCCTCGGAAACTCATCGCCCATCCAGCCTGGAGCGGTGAACCTGATGGTGGCGGGCAGCGGGATCGTTCACAGCGAGCGCACGCGCGACAGCCTGCGCGCGGAAGGGTATGACCTTCACGGCCTGCAACTCTGGCATGCTTTGCCGGAAGACGAAGAAGAGCGGGCCGCGAGCTTCCATCACCATTCAGCGGAGGCCATCCCGGAGACGACATTGGACAATGGCGCGGTCATCCGCGTCATGATGGGCGAGGCTTTCGGGCTCGTCTCTCCCGTCGAGACTTTCTCCGAAACGCTCTACTACGAAGTCACGCTTCCGGACGGACAGTCTCTCGATTTGCCTGATGTCGAGGAGTCGGCACTTTACGTCGTCGAAGGCGCAGCAGAGCTCGGCGGTATTCGATCCGGAGAATTCGAGTTCTCGATACTTACGTCTGGGTCACATCGGGTGACCGCTCTAGGACGTACCAGGTTCGCCGTCGTGGGCGGCGCTCCGCTAGGAACACGACATATGAAATGGAACATTGTATAGTCCCGCTCGGAGCGCATCACCGAAGCGGCAGGAGCTTGGAAAGCGGGCGAGTTTCCGACGGTCGAAGGCGATCAAACCGAGTTCATTCCTCTTCCTGAAAAGATGATCTTTTGATGAAATTCTCCATTTCGATAATGACGGCTGCTGCCGTTCTGGCTTTTGCAAGCCCGACTTTCGCGCAGAATGTGACCGGTGTTTACAGCCCAACTGTCAGCGCAGACGACCATGCCGTGGAATACCGGGCGGCTGCCGTGCTCGATGCGCCTGGCGACAATGTCCGCTGGGCCCAACGGATCCACTATCAGCGCGCCATCAGCGACAACTTCAGGCCTCGCATCATCGTCGCGACGGAAGAAACCGCCGACAACGAAATCGAGCTTGATTTCGTCCGTCTCGAAGCTGTCTGGCAACTGACGCCCGATGACCGGAAGCACCAGATGGGGCTGCGGTTCGAAGGACGGGTCAGGAAGGAGGGCGCAGAAGAAATCCGCGCGAACTTCATCAACCAATGGAGCCTGCCCAACGATTTCCGCGCGCGGGCCATTTTACAAAACACTTTGCAGGTCGCCCAACGGACGAACAATGAGCTTCAGTTCCAAGGACGCTTCGAGCTCTCAAAAAAAATACCGGAACGCGGTTGGCGCCTGGGCTTACACAGCTACGTCGAGTTCGGCGATACGAGCCAGCTCAGGGCGTTCAAAGGCGACGAAGCGGAGATCGGTCCCTTCATCGAGTTCGGTGTGACGGACGATGTGTCGATCTATCTCGGCACGCTTCACGGTCTGACACGGTCTTCCGACGATAATCAGATCCGCTTCTTCATCGATCGGTCTTTTTAGGTGGCGTAGAGCTTGGACGGATCGCGGAAGCTCTTGAACTCCAACGCGTTGCCGCTGGGGTCCTTGAAGAACATGGTGGCCTGCTCGCCCGGCTCCCCTTCAAAGCGGATATAGGGCGCAATCACGAAGTCGGTCTCGTCGGCGACGAGGCGGTCCTTCAAGGCGTGCCATTCGGTCCAGGGCAAGACAGCCCCGAAATGTCTGACAGGGACGTCTTTGCCGTCGACCTGGTTGGTCGCCAGCGTTTCGGCCTCTTCCGACACATGCAGGCTGACCTGGTGGCCGAAGAAGTTGAAATCGATCCAACTTTCCGCTTCCCGACCAACGCCGCAGCCCAGCACGTCACGGTAGAATAGCCGTGTCTCTTCCTTGTCCCGGATAGGGGCGGCGAGATGGAAGGGGATGGCGGTCATCGATGCGATTTCCTTACTTCGGCCCGTAATCGTAATCGCCGCCGCGCTCCAGGCCTCGCAGGTAGGCCGGGCGTTTCCAGATGCGTTCGACATAGTCGTTGCACGCGTCGTAGCCCTTCAGCCGTCCGCGCGCTTTGGCTGCTTCCAGTGGGAAAATCATTGCAAAGTCAGCGCCTGTCAGTTTGTCGCCCGCGAACCATTCATTCCGGACAAGCGCGTATTCGCAGTAATCCAGAACCTTCCGGATTTCATCCATGATCATGGGTTGGATCGGCTTAGCGGCCTCTCCGAGAAAGCCCGTGTAGAGCGCAAGGAGGAGCGGCAGCATGGCCGAGCCTTCCGCAAAATGTAGGAAGTGGACGTAGTCGACATAATCCTGCGTGCCGAGGTCTGGGCGGAAGCGGCAATTACCCTCTGCGTCGGCTCCGAACTGGTTCAGGAGGTAGACGATGATGGCGCCGGTTTCGGCAACGACGAGACCGTCATGTTCGATGAGCGGGCTTTTCCCAAGAGGGTGGACGGCCTTGAGTTCGACCGGGGCGCGACTGGTCTCGGCATCGCGCAGATAGGATTTGATCTGGTAGTCCGTCCCCAATTCCTCAAGAAGCCACAGAATCCTCTGTGAGCGTGAATTGTTCAGGTGGTGGACTGTCAGCATGCGCAACAACTAGGCGCGTGGGCTTTAGGGTGCAACGGCTTTCAAACCATCGTCGCCGACGAAGTCCAATGTCGTGGTCTTTCCGTCCTTGATGACATTCACGCTGTTGCGTTGGCCGGCGATGAGCTCTCGCAGCATTGACGCCGAGACGCTGACGTCTCCGGGTGCCGCCTTGCCCTCCTGATAGACG
>CAYULR010000046.1:7311-8055 GCA_964445685.1 uncultured Algimonas sp. | reverse complement strand
ACGAAAACACTGTCGCCTTCGATTTCCGCTCCGATGATCTGGAGCGGGACGCTCTCTCCCGCAACACGCAGCGAGAATGTCCGGCGCGTGTAGAGCGCGAGTTTGGCGCGCGCCCGCAAAGGCGTCAGATCGGGTCGGTCCAGGAGGCCTGCTGCGTAGAGCGCGTCCTGGGCGTCTTGAAGGTGATAGACATGGACGACACCGACTGTGCCGTCCGCCTCTATCCGCACTACCGTTTCCGTCCGTGCCGCCCGGTGAGCCCGAGCCTTCGGAGCGGCGCACAGGGCTAGCCCAGTCGCCATGACGGCACGCCGGGAGAGCATCCTATTCGTCGCGACCGAGCATGCGGCGCAGCGTGTCGCGGATGCTGAGGTTTTCAGCTTCATCCTCTTCCGGCGTCGCCGTGTCTGTTTCCGTTGCAGTGTCAGTTTCGGCAGGTTCGGCCTCTGGAGCCGTTTCGGAAGTTGGCGTGGCTTCGCTTCGCGTCAGCGGCACATCGGTGTCGCCTTCTGAGGCCTCGTCCTTCTCTTCACTGCTTAGCTCGCGGAGCATGTCCGCCATCATGCTGCGGCGCGTGGCGTTGCCTCGGGCCAGCGTCAGGCGGTCCGACACGATGGATTGCGGGAACCCGTTATTGCCATAGTCCGCGTCCGCCGTCTGGTGCGCGGCGTCGAGCTGGATGGACACGACCCGGTCGTCGCGCACGATCAGCTTGGACACGCGTTTGCTGTCCCGGCGCCAGAT
>CAYULR010000046.1:0-7301 GCA_964445685.1 uncultured Algimonas sp. | reverse complement strand
GGTCAGCGTTAGCGGCAGGGGGGAGATCAGGCCGCCGACATTTTCGAAGTCCACGAAGTAGAGATACTTCTCGTCCTCCATAGCGCGGTCGTAGGCAGCGCGCTCCCAGTCTTCGAGCCCGTCAAGAAACTTGGTGAAGTCGTTGCGGTCCTTGTTGGTCGGCTCGAATTTATCATTGTCATTGTAGAAGTCCCGCAAACTGTCGAAACGCTCAAGACGCGTCGTGCGGCCTTCTTCACGGTTACGACGCTGCGTGATGTTTTCGGGATAGCGGACAATGTCCTCGTCTCGATCGATGGCTTTCTCCACATCCGGGTCGCCCGTACCGATCTGGTATTCACGCACGTCGGTGATGGCCATGTCGACATAGTCGGTTCCGTAGAACCAGCCGCGCCAGAACCAATCGAGATCGACTGCGGAGGCGTCTTCCATGGTGCGGAAGAAATCTTCTGGTGTCGGGCGCTTGAACTTCCAGCGGCGCGAATATTCACGGAAGGCGAAGTCGAACGCCTCTCGGCCCATGACTGTCTCGCGCAGCACGATCAGCGCGGCTGCGGGCTTGGCATAAGCGTTGGGTCCGAACTGCAGGACCGAGTCAGACTGGGTCATGATAGGCACCTGGTTGGAGCTCGTCATGTACCGCGTGATCTCGTCCAGCGGGTTCTGCATGTTGCGACGGATCGGGAAGTTCTCCTCCCACTCATACTCCGCCATATATTCCAGGAAGGTATTGATGCCCTCGTCCATCCAGGTGTGACGGCGCTCATCGGAGTTCACGGTCATCGGGAAGTAGATGTGGCCGATTTCGTGGATGATGACGCCGATCAGGCCGTATTTCGTGTTGCGCGAATAGACCGTCTCGCCTGACTTCTCATCGTCGTAGGGACGATAGCCGTTGAAGGTGATCATGGGATATTCCATCCCGCCGCGCTCCCAGGAATTCACGCTTTGCGCGACTGGGTAGGGGTAGTTGAAGGCGAAGCGGTTATAGACATCCATCGTGTGGACGACGGCCTGGGTGGAGTATTGCGACCAGATCGGATCGGCTTCTTTCGGAAAGAAGCTCATGGACAGGACTTCCGGGTTCTCCGCATCGTCCTGCTCGAAGATCATGGCGTCCCAGATGTACTTGCGGGAACTTGACCAGGCGAAGTCCCGGACGTTCTCCGCGGAGTATTTCCAGGTCTTCTCGCCAGATGCCTTCGTCTTTTCGTTCTCTTCCGCTTCTTCCGGAGTCACGATGTAGATCGGGGCTTCCGTATTGGCGTCGGCCAGACGGCGGCGCTGCTCTGCGCTGAGCACTTCACGCGGATTTTGCAGAACGCCCGTCGCGGCAACGATGTGGTCCGCCGGGACGGTCAGGTCTACGTCGTAGTCGCCGAATTCCAGCGTGAATTCGCCACGTCCGAGGAACTGCTTGTTCTGCCACCCGGTATAATCCGTGTAGGCCGCCAAGCGGGGGAACCATTGGGCGAGACCGAAGATGTAGTTGTCTTCTTCGGGGAAGTATTCGTAGCCACCGCGGCCGCCCACGGCGACTTCGTCAATGATGTTGTGTTCCCAGTCGACCTGGAAGTCGAACGTCTCGCCTGGAGCCAGAGGCTCGGGCAGGTCGATGCGCAGCATGGAGTCATTGATGAAATAAGACAGGTCGCGGCCGTTCGCGTCGGCGATCTGCTGGAACTCGAAACCGTATTCCCGGTCTTCCATCGCCTGGTCGTAGCGCAGCTGGCCGAAGCTGATCCGGTCCGCACCGCCAGCGCCCTGTCCGCGCCGCGACCCGGCAGCGGACGCCGTCGCGCTTTCACGGGCCAGGCTGCCATCCTTGAACCGCTGCTGGTCCAGCGCGAGCCAGATGTAGCGCAGCGTATCGGGCGAGTTGTTGACGTACTCGATGTCCATTTCCGCAAAGATGCGGCGCGCCTCTTCGTCGAGACGTGCGTCGATATCGACATTGGCGCGCTGCTGCCAGTAACCGGGGCCGGGCGCGCCGGATGCAGAGCGGTAAATGTTAGGCGAACGGAACTCCGTTCCCATCTGGCGGAACTTCGCGACTGCGTCCGTATCGCTGCCTGCCACGCCACGGCCTGGTGCAGCATCCGACGCGAGCACGGTGCTACCGAGCAGGCTGGCACCAAGGCCAAGCGTCGCCGCGATGACGAGCTTCAATTTGGGATGGGACATGGGGGTCTCCGGGAGGGAATGTTAGTTTATAGCAGCTTTAACAAACCAGCGCTTGGGAGGAAGGGCTGTTTTGTAAAAATACGAATTTCGCAGAGCAATCATTTGTCCTGAACGGCACGGCCAAGCGGCGACAGCTTCACGGCCAGCGACTCCACCGCATCCACCGCGCCTTTGATGGGATGCGCCTTGCGGAAGGCATGACGTCCATGAATGACCTGGCCGTCTTTTCGCGCCGCAGGGTCCTGCATCGCATTCCTTGCGAAGCGGACTACTCCGTTGAGCGTGTTGAAGTCACGGAGCGTGATGGCTTTCGCTTCCAGGATCGCTGCGCGACGTTTCTCGTATTCATTCCCTTGGAGAGCCGATCTGATGGTGGCCTCTGCATCGTCGATGTCGAAGATGTCGATTGGGATAGCGGCCTCGGCCGGAAAGAACTGACCGTAATTCGGCGCGCCGAAATAGAAGGGCAGACATTCCGCCAGGAACGCGTCGGTCAGCTTCTCGGTTATGTGGCTGTACTGCCGGTGGTTCTCGATAGCGATGTGGTATTTATAGGGCGCAAGGGCGCCGGCCTTGTCGTCGACCGGATCGAAGCCTCTGCCGAAGAGATGCATCTCCCCACCCAGGCGGGCCTTCAACTCGCGTGTGAAAGCCAGGCGCCTTGCATGGACAGTGTGTCCCATAGCCTTGGTGGAGCATACCGTCGACAGACCCTCGTCTTTTTCTGGAGAGGCTTCGATGCGGCGCAGAGGCCAGTGATTGTCACCGTCCAGGTCGCGGCCGTAGAACCAACGAAGCGGCGGCGGAGCGAGCTCCCAGACTGGATGGTTTTCACGGAACCGCCCCCGCTGGCGGTGCGGATATCTCACAGAACTCCAGACCATCCCGAACTGCCGCAAATACTGGTAGCCGCTGACCCGGATGGAGCTGGGCTCGGTCGTGATCAGCAGTGTGCGTTTGCGGGGGCAGGCGAGGGGTTCTGTTCGCAAGATCTTCTTCTCGCCCTGTCGCGGGGGAAGGTCCTCGTAGACGGCAAGCACGTCATACTCTCTGGCGTCTGCGTCGAACGTGAACTCCACGCCGTCATAACCGCCAGACGGGATGAGAGCGCTCCAAAGCGGTTCGATCTTGTCAGGCGGGGTCTTGGAGACAAATTTGATGCGGATCGTGGCTACCAATGATCGGCAATCCAAGGGGTTGGGCGGACGTGCTTGTAGAGCTTCTTCCACGCCGATTTAACGGGCCATTCGCCGCGTAGCGCCTCGTCCTGATCCGGCTTGCCCGTGAAAGCGACAATCTTGGTCTCGGCGGGAAGGGTCGGGACCTTGAAAAAGTTGAAGGGCCAACGGGGAACCAGTGAATGCTTGAAAGACGCACACCATCGCTCCGGCCAGAAGACCATGTCCTGGACTTCCCGGGAGATGTAGAGTTGCTCCACTCGGTAGGACGACAAGACCCTCTCGGGATCGGCCTGGAAGTTGTCGAAGATATAGCTGTGCTTGCCGACCGGGAACCGGAAGGCGGACGTGTTGCCATTTCCCTTTCCGCGCTGGGTCCAATTTTCGATCACACAGTACCGACCCGGTTCGAAATCAAACATCGGGTCAAGGGATCCCGTGACAACCAGATCGAGGTCCAGGAAGAGAACGTCACCCGACAGACCCGCCAGAGGCGATTTCCAGAGCGTCAGCTTACGCCAGGGCGTCAGGGCGACATTGTCTGGCAGGTCGATGTCCGGGATAGGGTGGCAGTCTACAGTTGCGTCGATGCCCGTCTCGTCGTCCGTCAGGCAGACGAGACGGGTCGGCCGGGCCGTGTTCCGCATAACGGCCCGGTTCAGTCGGTTGACGAACTCCGGGCCGTAGCGCGTGCCCCACTTCATGCAGATAACGGTTTGCATGGGCGCGACCCGTGTCGGCGTCAGGCTTAGTCCTGACCCGCCCGCTGCTCGTCCCGCAGGGCGCGGAATTCATTGCCGTCATACCAGTTCGGCCAGTCATCGCTCTCGGCGATGCCGTAGCCCAGCTCGAACAGGATTTCGCTGACCTGCTTGATGCCGGACAGGTCCCAGCTATTGTTGTACTCGTCGGCAGGCTTGTGGTAGCGCAACTCCGTAAATTCATCCGCGAAGTTTTCGCCATAGGCCGAGCCGTTGGTGACGTGGTCCACGCCGCCATCCGCATAGAGCATCGGCACGCCTTTCTTGGCGAGGCTGATGTGGTCGGAACGGTAGAAGTATCCGGCCGACGGGCGTGTGTCGGGTTCGATGCGCATGCCGCGCGGGGCGAGTACGTCGCTGAGACGGTCTTCAAGTTCGGAGGCACCGAAGCCGATAACCGTAATATCCTTCGTCTCCCCAACCGGAAGCAGCGCGTCGATGTTGATGCCGGCGACTGTTTTCTCAAGCGGCACGAGCGGGTTGGCCGCATAGTAGGCGGATCCCAGAAGACCGCTTTCTTCGGCTGTCACTGCCACGAAGATGGCGGAGCGGTCTGCCGCGCCCGCTTCGACGAACGCTTCACCGATTTCGGTGATCATTGCCGTGCCAGTCGCATTGTCGACAGCGCCGTTATAGATGTGGTCTTCGCCCGTGCCGTTATTTCCCAGATGATCCCAGTGGGCCATGTAGAGGACGTATTCGTCAGGGTGCTCCGTGCCTTCGATGCCTCCAGCGACGTTGGCGCTTTCGACCGTCGTGACTTGTTGCGCGAGCGACGCGTCGAGTGTCAGGTCGCCCATCTCGACGGGCTCGAAGCCTGCCTCCGATGCCGCGACGCTCAGCGCTGCGAAGTCAAGGCCTGCAGCGTCGAACAGGCTGTTGGCCGTGGACTCGGAAATCCAGCTTTCGACGATGCTGCGGTCGGCGCCGCCATCAGCGCGGACGACATCGAGCTGTGGGCCGGTCCAGCTGCCGGACACCACTTCCCACGGGTAGGAGGCGGGCTCTGTCTGGTGGATGACGATCACACCTGCCGCACCCTGACGGCCCGCTTCTTCGTATTTGTAGGTCCAACGCCCGTAATAGGTCATGGCGTTGCCCTTGAACAGCGTTTCATCTTTGGTGGCGAAACCCGGATCATTGACCAGCATCACAACTGTTTTGCCTTTGACATCCACACCTGCGTAATCGTTCCAGCCATATTCAGGCGCATTCACGCCATATCCGACAAAGACGAGTTCGCTGTCTTCCAGTGAATGTTCCGGCGCGGTTTTCTTGGTCCAGAAGACTGCGTCCTCGTGCTGGGTGGCATCCACGTCCAGCAGCACGTTGTCGCCGGAACGGATGCTCATGCGGCTGGTCGGTGCCAGGATGGCTTCCGCAAGGCGGACAGTTTGGAAGTAGGTGCCGTTGTCGCCCATCGGCGCGAGCCCTGCGGCCGCCATCTCTTCTGCGAGATATTCCAGCGTGATCTGCCCGCCCTCTGTGCCCGGAGCGCGGCCCATGAACTCATCGGAAGCCAGTGTCTCGATACGGCGGCCGAGATCCGTGGCGGAGATCAGCGCGGCCGGGTCGAAAACGGTTGCTTCTTCCGTATCGTTCGAGACGGGGCTGCAAGCCGAAAGTGTCAGGGCGGCGCAGGCCGATGCAAGCAGGGCGTTTCTGGTCATGGAAAACTCCGTGTGTCTTTTCGGGGTGTTGCTAACGCAGACGGACCGTTTATCAAGCCCCGCAAGATAAGTGGGGACTGAGACATGACATTTGTGAAATTGGCTTCGAAGACGGTTTCAACGGCTTTGGCTGCAAGCCTTTTCGCTTCGGCGGCCTGGGCCCAGAGTGCGGATGTGGATTCCCAAATCGTCAACGCGGCTCTGGCGGGCACGCACGGCTATGACATTGTGGAAGGTCTGACGACCGAAGTCGGACCACGCCTTGCCGGCACTCCTGCGGAAGCCAGAGCCCGCGTCTGGACGGAAGAGACGTTCCGGAAGATCGGACTGCAAAATGTCCGCACGGAAGACTTCTCCATTCCTGGATGGGTCCGGGGAACTGAGACAGCCCGCATTACGGCCCCCTTTCCACAGCCTATGCTCATCACGGCGCTAGGCGGCTCGGTCGCTACTCCGGCCGACGGTGTGCAGGCGGAAGTCGTCTACTTCCCGACATTCGAAGCCTTGGAGGCTGCGCCGCTCGACGATCTGGGTGGGAAGATCGTCTTCATATCCGGTCGCATGGAGAAGGCTCCTGACGGGGCAGGGTATGGCCCGGCCAACCGCAAGCGCCAGCGCGGTGCCACGGAAGCAGGACGTCGCGGGGCGAGCGCCGTGATTATCCGCTCCGTCGGAACGGACTCCCGCCGCTTCCCACATACGGGCCAGATGCGTTACGCCGACGATGTCGCGCCCATCCCCATCGCAGCGCTCTCCGCTCCTGACGCCGACCAGCTTGAGCGTATTCTAACGCGCGGGGAAACAGTCGAGGTTTTCCTGAAGCTCCGCCCCATCGCATTCGCCAGCCGTCCGTCCGGAAACGTCATCGGTGAAATCGTCGGGAGCGAGCGCCCGGAAGAGATCGTTCTCATCGGCGGACACCTCGATAGTTGGGACCTTGGAACCGGAGCGGTTGACGACGGGGCCGGCATCGGAATCTCCGCCGGGGCCGCCCATGTGCTCATCGAAGCGGGTCTGCAACCGAAACGCACGATTCGTGTCGTGGCTTTCGGGGCCGAAGAGGTCGGGCTGCTCGGCGCCTACGCCTACCGCGACGCGCATGAGGACGAGTTGGAAAACCATGTTCTCGCAACGGAATCCGACTTCGGCGCGGAGCCGCCCTACGAGGTCCAGATCAATGTCGGAGAGGGTGAAGAGATTATCCGCGAGGTTGCGGCCAAGCTCGGCTATCCCATCGGAGCGGGAACGACGACGGGGGGACCCGACATCATTCCGCTGGCGGAACGCGGCGTTCCGGTGATGCGGTTCCAGCAGGACGGAACCGACTATTTCGACCTCCACCACACGCCAGACGACACGCTCGATAAGATCGACCCGGACGACATTGCGGAAAATGTCGCCGCTTTCGCCCTGATGGCATGGCGGGCGGCAAACGCCGAGACGGACTTCCGCGTAGATACGCCGTAACTCACTCACAACGGACTGACTGACATGACCCTTCCCAAGGC
>CAYULR010000045.1:9189-13176 GCA_964445685.1 uncultured Algimonas sp. | reverse complement strand
GGCGGCGGCCCACATGAATTTGAAGGCATAAGCGAGTGTTACCCAGGAGAGCAGACCGATGGCGGTCGGCTTGACGTCTACGGTCGTCAACCACGCATTCAATGTGCCAATGATGGCGGAATAGGGCAGGCCGGACGCGAAGCCGAGGATCAACATGGCGAGAACCTGTCGGTCCGTCAGCGCTGCTTTCAGCGCCTGACGTGTGGTCGGCTTGGCAGGTGCATCGCTTGCAGTGGCGGCTTCAGTCAAAATAGTCCCCTTTTCGTGCCATCAGCCCTAAGCCAAGACGAAGGCTGCGCCAAGTCGGGGATATGGCCGGATGCATCACCATTGTAGGCTTGCGCGCATCGCAGCTTTGGGACACGAAATGCCCCAGAATGAGCGCAAAAACGGACAGCCCGACCCACAAGGTCACGCCCATGATGGCGCAATATCTTTCCATCAAGGACGAGGTCGGCGCAGACGCGTTGCTGTTTTACCGGATGGGGGATTTTTACGAGCTTTTCTTTGAAGACGCCGTGCGCGCGGCGGCCGCGCTCGATATTGCCCTGACCAAACGCGGCAAGCATGCGGGCCAGGACATTCCCATGTGCGGCGTTCCGGTTCACGCGTCAGAAGCCTATCTGGCACGATTGATCCGATCCGGTTTCCGCGGCGCCGTTTGCGAACAGACCGAAGACCCGGCGGAAGCCAAGAAACGCGGCAGCAAGTCAGTCGTGCGGCGCGAAGTGGTCCGTCTTGTAACACCGGGAACGCTATCCGAGGACACATTGCTCGATGCACGCGATGCGAATATCCTCGCAGCCGTGGTGACGGGTCTGGCGGGGGATGCGGCGCTTGCCTGGGCGGACGTGTCCGATGGCAGTTTCCACACCTGCGCCCTGTCGCCGGACGATCTTCTAGCCGAAGTGATGGCCCTGCGCCCATCCGAACTGGTTATTCCGGAAACAGCCTATAATGATTGGGCGGACCGCGATATTACCCTCACGCCTTTGCCAGCAACAAAGTTTGATCGCCGCGCGGCGGAACGGCTGTTGGGCGATCGGTTCGATGTGTCCTCGCTGGACGGATTCGGTGATTTCACATCTGAAGAAGTTCGCGCGGCGGGCGCGTTGGTTGATTATGTGGAACTGACACAGGCGGGTGACCGCGTGGCCCTATCGCCGCCGCGAAGGACGGTGCGCTCTGGCTGGCTCTCAATTGATAGCGCAACGCGTGCCAGCCTGGAGATTGACCGTACGCTGCAGGGCAAGCGCAAGGGCAGTCTTCTCTCCGTGATCGACCGGACTGTCACCGGACCTGGCGCACGTCTGCTGGCTTCGCGTCTGTCTCGCCCGCTTATGGACCTCAACCGCATTCGCGCCCGGCTCGACGCCGTGCAGCAGCTTCATGATGAAGGCGCTTGGCGGGCCGACCTGCTGGATCAGCTCAAGGCGACGGGTGATGCGGCGCGCGCCTGTTCGCGGCTGCAGCTCGGACGTGGCGGTCCGCGCGATCTGGTGACGATCCGCGATGCGGTCGCTACAGGCGAGGCTATCAATGCCGGACTTGCCAAGCGTCTTAACGTGACGCCGGTCGCCGAGTTGGAAGAGGTATTGTCAGATCTGTCATTGGCAAACAAGGCGCGACTGGCTCAACTCGCCCGCGATCTCGGTAAGGCCATCATGGACAATCCACCCATGCAGGCGCGTGATGGCGGGCTGATCGCGCCTGGATGGTCCCAGGAAATCGACCGATTGCGGTCCTTGCGCGATGAAACCCGCCGCTCCGTCGCGGCACTTCAGGGCAAGTATGCGGCGGCAACCGGTATCACGGCGCTAAAGATAAAGCACAATAATGTGCTCGGTTATCATGTCGAAGTCAGTCCGAAACATGCGGACACCATGTTGGGCCGGGACGACTTCATTCACCGTCAGACCTTGGTCTCCGGGGTGCGTTTTACAACAACTGAACTGTCCGAACTCGACCGCGATATTAGCGGGGCTGCGGACAAGGTTCTGGCCCTGGAGTTGGAGGCCTTCGAGGCGTTCCGTGTGCGTGTGACAGATATGGCGGAACCGATCCGCCGTGTTGCCAATGCGCTCGCCGCATTGGACGTGACCTGCGGGCTGGCGCTTTGGGCTTTGGAGTCTGGTGCGACCAAACCGACAATCGATGATAGCGTAGCCCTAGAGATCGATGCAGGACGTCACCCGGTTGTCGAGGCTGCGCTGGCCAAGCAATCCGCGACCCGCTTCACGCCCAACGATGTGCGCCTCGACGGGGCGGCTCCGAATGATGCGGAAGGCTGCCCGCGCCTGGCGCTCATTACTGGCCCCAACATGGCCGGGAAATCGACCTATCTTCGCCAAACCGCTCTGATCATTCTGCTCGCACAGGCCGGGTCGTTCGTGCCTGCGGCTCGTGCGCGCATTGGCCTCGTCGACCGCTTGTTCTCGCGTGTGGGGGCCTCAGATGATCTCTCCAAAGGGCGGTCTACCTTCATGGTCGAAATGATCGAAACCGCCGCCATCCTCAATCAGGCGACCGAGCGCTCCTTCGTCATACTGGACGAGATTGGCCGCGGCACGGCGACGTTCGACGGCCTGTCGATCGCGTGGGCGGCGGTCGAGCATTTGCACGCCGTCAACAAGTCGCGCGCGCTCTTCGCCACGCACTACCATGAACTGACGGAACTGGTCGCGGCCCTGGACGGGGCGACGAACCTGTCCCTGCGCGCCCGCGAACATGAGGGCGAACTGATCTTCCTGCACGATGTCAAACAAGGCGCGGCGGACCGGTCCTACGGCATCCAGGTCGCCAAACTGGCGGGCCTGCCTCCGGCGGCGGTGGCGCGCGCCACGGCGGTGCTGGACCGGCTGGAATCGGAAGGCTCGGACCTCGGTCTGGGCGACCTGCCGCTCTTCACGGCTGCCCCGCCGCCGCCCGCGCCCGCCGGGCCGAGCGCGGTGGAAGAGGCGCTGGGCGCGGTCGATCCCGACGCGCTCACCCCGCGCGATGCGCTGGACCTCGTCTACGCGCTGCGGGCCAAGTTGAAGAGCGAGGGCTGACATGGCGCGCGACATTTCCATTCCCGCCCGTCCGCCCGCGCCCGAAACGGGCATCCTGCTGGAGGAGTTGCGCGCGCAACTCGCCGCGACGGCGGAAGACCGCGCGGGCGTGCTGGCGGTCCTGTCCCAGACACGGCGCGACGCGATGGAGCTGGCGCGAAAGCGGTTCGAACGCGGACGGCTCGACGGGCTGGAGACGGCGCGACTCATCGCGGCGATCCATGACGACCTGCTGGGTGCGATCTGGGATCATGCGCTGGCCTTCGACGTGCGCGCGGACAATCCCACGGAAGGCGAGCGCGTCGCGCTGGCGGCCGTGGGGGGATATGGCCGGGGCGAGATGGCGCCCTTCTCGGACCTCGACCTGCTCTTCGTGGTGAACGACAAGAAGCTCTCCCCGCATGTGGAACAGCTCACGGAATATGTCCTCTACATGCTCTGGGACCTGGGCCTCACGGTCGGCCATTCCGTGCGGACCGCCGACCAGGCGGTGCGGCTGGCAAAGGAAGACCAGACGATCCTGACGGCCATGCTCGACATGCGCCACCTGCGCGGTGACGAAAGCCTGACGCGGGCGCTTTACGGGCGCTTCCGGCGAGACGTCACCAAAGGGTCGGGCCGCGCCTATATCGCGGGCAAGCTGGCGGAGCGCGACGAACGCCACGCGCGCGAGGGCAATACGCGCTACGTGATCGAACCCAACATCAAGGAGGGCAAGGGCGGCCTGCGGGACCTGCACGTGCTCTACTGGATCGCGCGCTATCTCGACCGGGACGAACGGTTCGTCGATCCGCAGCAGGCGGGCGATTATGTCGGCATGGGCCTGTTCGACGCGCCTGCCGCGCAACGCTTCGAGCGCGCCGCCGACTTCCTGTGGCGCGCGCGGCACAATCTGCATTGGATGAGCGGGCGGGCGGCGGAGACGCTGTCCTTCGAC
>CAYULR010000045.1:0-9179 GCA_964445685.1 uncultured Algimonas sp. | reverse complement strand
TGGGCCATGCCTCCGGTCCCGTCGAAGTCGCGGTGGAGCGCTTCATGCGCGAGTACTTCACCAACGCCAAACAGGTCGGCGCGCTGACGCGGATTGCCTGCGCCAAGCTGGAGGAAAGCCGCGCGATCAAGATCCCGAACCTGTTTTCCGTCCTGCCGGGCTCGCGCCGCAACCTGAAGAACCCGAACCTGACGCTGAGCACGGGGCGGCTGAATTTCCGCGACCCGTTGGAGATCAAGGCCGACCCGTCCGTCATTCTGCAGCTGTTCGAAACGGCCGGGCGGCGCAATGTGGACATTCACCCGGACGCGCTGAGCGCCATCGATTTCCGCCGCAACCTCATCGATGCGGAGTTCCGCCGCAATCCCGACAATACCTGGCTGTTCATGCGCCTGCTCGACACGGCCAAGGCCCCGGCGGCGACATTGCGCGTGATGAACGAAGCGGGCGTGCTGGGCCGGTTCCTGCCGGAGTTCGGCGGCATCGTGGCGCGCACGCAGTTCAACATGCACCACGCCTTTACCGTGGACGAACACACGCTGCGACTGGTCGACGAGGCGGACGATCTGATCAAAGGCCGCCACGCCGAGGACATGCCCGGCGTGGACGCAGTCGCAACAAAACTTACCAAGGATGAACGGCGCATCCTGATGCTGGCTTGCCTGCTGCACGATACGGGCAAGGGGCAGGGCGACCAGTGCGTGGAGGGCGCGCAGCTCGCCCGCCGCGCCTGCCGCCGCATGAGACGGTCCAAGGAGGTGACGGATACGGTCGCCTGGCTGGTGCGCTCCCACCTGGAGATGAGCGAGACGGCCCAACGGCGCGACATTTCCGATCCCGAAACCGTGGCGGACTTCGCCGCTCTTGTCGGCAACCCGTCGCGGCTGAACCTGCTCTACGTGCTCACCGTCTGCGACATCCGCTCCGTCGGGCCGGGCGTGTGGAACGACTGGAAAGGCACGCTGCTGCAATCGCTCTACTCCGCCACGCGCGCCTATCTGGAAGGGCGCACGGACCTGGACGGGCCCGCGCGGGCTGCGTCCTTGCGCGAACAGCTCGAAGACCGGCTGTCGCCCGAACGCGCGCGCCTGTCCGAGCCCGTGCTGGACCGGCTGGGCACGAATTACTGGCTGTCCTTCCACATGGCGGACCTCGCCCGGCACGCGCGCTTCATCGCCAAGACGGTGCAGGACCAGCCTGCGCAAGGCGGCATCCTGACGGCTGTGCACACCCGCGTGGACCGTCCGCACGACGCGACCGAACTCTGGGTCATGGGCGCGGACCGGAAAGGCCTCTTCGCCGATCTGGCCCAGACGGTGGCGAGCTGCGGCGCGTCAGTCGCGGGCGCGCGCCTGCATACAGGACCGCGCGACGACCAGGGCCGGGCGCAGGTGCTGAACGTCTTCTACCTGCAGAATGCCGACCAGAAGGCCTTCGGCTCGCGCAACGAATCCGCGCGCAAGACCCTCGCCAAGCGGGTGCGCGCGCTGATGGACGGCGGGGAGCGCCTCCACGCCATTCCCACGCCGCTGGGCTCGCGCCGTGCCGACGCCATTCCGGTGCGGCCCAAGGTGCGCTTCTCCGACGCTGCCTCATCCGGGGCGACCATCGTCGAGGTCGAGGGCCGCGACCGTCCGGGCTTGCTATCGGCGCTGGCCGACGTGCTGCGCGACCAGGACCTCGAAGTGCTCTCCGCCCACATCGAAGTGGTCGGCGAGAAGGCCATCGACGCCTTCTACGTGCGTCGGCTCGACCGTGCCGAAGGCGCGGAGCTGCCCGACCGGATGCGCCGCCGGGTGCGCGCCGCGCTGCTCGCCGTGCTGTCGGACGCCGACACGATGGCGGCGTAAGACAGCCCCATGAGACTGCTACGCTCCACGGCGATCATCGCCTCGCTCACCCTCGTCAGCCGCGTGCTGGGCCTGGTGCGCGACGTGCTGATCGCGCGGTTCCTCGGCGCGGGCGGCGTGTCGGACGCCTTCTTCACGGCGTTCAAGCTGCCCAACGTCTTCCGCCGCATGTTCGCCGAAGGCGCGTTCAACGCCGCCTTCGTCCCGCTCTACGCCAAGCGGATCGAGCAGGAGGGCGAGGCGAGCGCGGACATATTCGCGTCCGAAGCCGCCGCCGCCCTGTTCGCGACGGTGGGGCTGTTCGTCGTGCTGTTTCAGCTGACCATGCCGGTGTCGCTGGGGTTGATCGGCTTCGGCCTCGACCGCGCCGTGGGACCGGACGGCGTGTCGCCCTACTATCTGGCGGTCCTCTACGCGACGATCACCATGCCCTACCTGCTCTTCATGAGCGTCACGGCGCTGTTCTCGGGCGTGCTGAACACGCGGGACCACTTCGCACTGCCCGCCGCGCTGCCCGTCCTGCTGAATGTGTTCATGATCAGCGCCTTGCTGGGCACGCCCGCGCTGGGTTTCGGACAGCGCGAGATCGGCATTGCGCTCTGCGCCGCCATCGCCCTGTCCGGCTTCGTCCAGGCGCTCGCCGTGGTCTGGGGCGCGCGCCGGGCCGGGATGAGCCTGCATTTCAAACGCCCGCGCGTGACGCCGGGCGTCAAACGTCTCGTCGTGCTCGGCGTGCCCGGCGTCATCAGCGCGGGCATCACGCAGATCAACCTGCTCGTCTCCCACAGCATCGCGGTCTTCCAGGCCAGCGCCGCGTCGTGGCTGGCCTATGCCGACCGGCTCTACCAGTTGCCGCTGGGCATGATCGGTATCGCCATGGGTGTGGCCTTGCTGCCCAGCCTGTCGCGCGCGTTGCGGGCCGGGAACGACGCGGACGCGATGGCGACGCAGAACCGCGCGGTGGAACTGTCCATGCTGTTCACCCTGCCTGCGGCGGTCGCGCTCTGGCTCGTGCCGGACCTTCTGATCGCGGGGCTGTTCCAGCGCGGGGCGTTCACGGCGGAGACCACGGCGCAGGTCGCCAAGGCGCTGCGCCTGTTCGCGCTGGGCCTGCCGGCGTTCGTCCTCATCAAGGTGCTGACCCCGGCCTTTTTCGCGCGCGAGGACACGAAGACGCCCATGATCTGGGCGGGCGTGTCGGCGGTGATCAATATCTCGCTCGGCCTCGTGCTGTTCCGCACGGTCGGCTTCCAGGGCCTTGCCCTCGCCACCTCGGTCGCGGCCTGGGTCAATGTGGCGGGGCTGGCGACGATCCTTCTGCGGTCGCGCCGTCTGGTGCCGGACCGCCGCCTGCTGTCTCGCCTGCCGCGCATTATGCTGGCGTCTGCCGTGATGGGCGCTGCGCTCTACGCCGTCAGAGATTTCGTACCCGATCCGGGGCAGGGCGGCATCCTTCTGGATGTGGGGGCCTTGCTCGCGCTGACGGGTGTGGGCGCGGTCGTCTTCGCGCTTGCCGCCCTTCTCTTGCGCGCCTATGGCCTCGCCGACTTCAAGGAGGCCTTCCGACGCGCATGACCGAGTCAACGTACCAAGGACCAGACCGGGTTTTCTCCGGCGTGCAGCCGACGGGCTCGCTGCATCTGGGCAACTATCTCGGCGCGCTGAAGAAGTTCGCCGCGCTGCAGCACGACCATGAATGCCTGTTCTGCATTGTGGACCTGCACGCCATCACCGTGCCGCAGGACCGCGCTCTGCTGGCCGACCAGACGCGCCACATCGCGGCCGCTTTCCTGGCGGCGGGCGTCGATCCGGACAAGGCGCTCGTCTACGCGCAGTCCTCCGTCCCCGCCCATACGGAGCTGGCCTGGTACTTCAACTGCGTGGCCCGGATGGGCTGGCTGCAGCGCATGACGCAGTTCAAGGACAAGGCGGGCAAGAACGCCGAGGCGATGAGCGTCGGCCTGTTCGACTATCCGGTGCTCCAAGCCGCCGATATCCTGGCTTTCAAGGCCACGCACGTGCCGGTCGGCGAGGACCAGAAACAGCATCTGGAGCTGTCGCGCGACATCGCGGCCAAGTTCAACCGCGACTTTGGCGAGCCTGCGGGCGAACCCGACTTCTTCCCCGAGCCCGAACCGCTGATCCAAGGTCCCGGCGCGCGCATCATGAGCCTTCGCGACGGCACCAAGAAGATGTCCAAATCCGATCCGTCGGATGCGTCGCGCATCAACCTGACCGACGATGCGGACAAGATCGCCAAGAAGATCCGCAAGGCCAAGACCGACACGGGCGAGATGCCCGGCACGGTGGAGGAGATGCAAGGCCGTCCCGAAATCGCTAACCTCGTCGGCATCTACGCCGCGCTGGCCGACATCACCGACGCCGACGTGCTGTCGCGCCATGCAGGCGGGCAGTTCGGGCCGTTCAAGAACGCGCTGGCAGAGGTCGCGGTCGAAGCGCTGCGCCCCGTCTCCGACCTGATGCGCCGCTACCTCGCAGACCCGGACGAACTCGACCGCATCATGGCGCGCTCCGCCGACGGCGCGCGTGAAATCAGCGAACCCGTCATGGCCGATGTGCGCCGCATCATCGGCTTTCACGGCGCCCGCTAAGACTTTTAGGATAGACCCATGAAACGCTTCTTTGCCGCCTCCGCCTTCTGCCTTCTGCTGGCCGCCTGCGGGAACAACACGACGCCGGACGAGACAGTGGCGATCAATGTCGGGAGCGGCAGCGCCGACATGAAGGTGGAGACGGACGGCGACGTCGTTTTCGCCGTGGCGCTCTCGGACGGCTACGTCATGGCCCCGCTCGCCGGGCGCGACGTGGCGGCGGGTTACTTCATCGCCAGCAATCCCGGCCCGTCCGCCCGCCTCGTCTCGGCCAGCTCCCCGTTGGCCACCGAGGTCGAGCTCCACACGCACAGCATGGCCGACGGCGTGATGAGCATGCGCGAAGTCGACGGCGTGGACCTGCCACAGGGCGAGTCCGTGACGTTCGAGCCGGGCGGGCTGCACCTAATGCTGTTCGGCTTTGCGCGCGACGCGGGCGTGGATGAGGCCCCCGTGACGCTGACATTCGAAGGCGGCCAGACGATGGATGTTGTGTTGCCCATCAGAGAACGCGGCTAATACTGGCTCTAACCTCGACATCGGTCAAAGGGCGGCGCGCGCAGCGAAGCGAGCACGGGGTTCTTTGACCGCCGCGTGTCGAAGGCGCGCTGAGCGGCAGCGAATTGATAAGATCGCTAATCTTGCGCCCACTCTAGAAACAACGCTCTCGCCGACTTGATCGGCGAGCCCATCACCCGACCTTTCGGCTAGGGTCTACGGCAGGAGATGGACAGGCCGGTCAAGCCGGCCTGAGCGGTGTGGGGGCAGGTGAGCGCTCTCTTTTCTTCGTGGAGGATAAGGGCGCTGTCCCCGGTACCTGTTGCCGGGGCCTCCCTCGGTCGGGAGCCCATGGTGGACTGGCCCAGTCGTAGAGGAAGACAAGCGCGAGGCCCCGGCAGCAAATGCCGGGGACGGGGCTGTGGGAAGAGGTGTTGGAGGTCGGTCTGGGCTATACCCGCTTTCCCATCCGCGCCGTCCGCACCATCGCGCTGCTAGGTCCCTGTATCCTATAAGCGTCCTCCCAACCCATCCGCCCCTTCGCACAACCGTATCCGCACCCCGCCAACCCCATGCTACACCGCCCGCCGTGTCGTCGCAGGCACGGGGTAGAGCCATACGACCTCCCCGCAAGCGGCAACACCGATGCGACCGGCTGTTGCCGCGTGGAGCCCGGACACGGGCGTTCGGAAAAAAGGGTTGTCCTTTTTACGCCACGCAGCACGGCGCCCGTCCTCCCCGGTTCGTATGGCCGGAGGGGACAGCCGACCGAAGCGTCGTCCACTCGCCCGCGCCCGGCTTGCCCGGACCGCGTGAGCGCCCATCATGCGGCTGGCGCACGTGTTCGTGTCCAGCCGGCTAGGCCGTGGAGGCCGTGCGGCTCGCACTGCATGGCTCAATCAGACGGCAGAGCGGGCGCGGGCGTGGATACGGCGCGACGACTGCGATGCGCATCGTGCGCGCGGGCTTCCGCCCAGCGTCAAACAGGTACTCCACTTCCCATCCTACGCCAGGGGGGAGCCCGCGCCCCGTGCCGCCCCGATCCTAGGGCGCACGGACCACACGCGAAACACATACGGCCGTGGACGCGATACCCGGCAGGACGTGAGCGCTTGCCTGTCTGCGGGCCGCGCGCCATAGCTCCCGGACCGCTTCTCCACTTTTTCAAGGACCGGACACATGGATTTCGACGCGCTCGCCACACGCGCGCAAGGATGGGCCGAACAGTTGCTCGTCTGGATGCAGACCCCCGCTTTCCTCGCGCAGCTGGCCGTCATCGGCCTGTCGCTGATCATCGCGCCGGTGCTGGCCTCCATCGTGCGCCGCGCCGTGTCTTTGCTGCGCGATGCGCCTGCGGCAGAGGCGTCCTTCTACAAGGTGCGTTCCGTGCTGTTCCGCGCGGGACGGTTTCTGCGCGCCTTCATCCTGGTGGGCCTGCTGGCGCTGGGCGCGGTTCTTCTGCGCGGCATGGCGTCGTTCGGCGAGGACTGGCTGGTCAAGATCGCGCAGAGCCTCGCCACCGTCTTCCTCGTCTACCGCGCCATCGCGAATTTCGTGGACGATCCGCTTTATCGAAAAGTCGCGACCTGGACGCTGGTGCCGCTCGCGCTGCTGTTCGTGCTGGGCTATTTCGACGACCTGACGGCGGCGCTCGACGGCGTGGCGCTGGGCGAGGAAAGCTCCATCACGCTGCTGTCCGTCATCCGGCTCGGCCTGTTCGGCGCGCTCTTCTTCTGGCTCGGCAATCTCGGCAATGCGCGCGGGCAGGACGCGATCCGGTCCCAGGAAAGCCTCGACGTGGGCGCGCGCGAAATCCTTGCCAAGCTGTTCCAGATCGGCGTGTTCGCCGCCGTCGTCTTCCTCGCCTTCGGCGCGGCAGGCATACCGCTGTCGGGCCTCGCCGTCGCGGTCGGCGCGCTCGGCCTCGGGATCGGGTTGGGCCTGCAGCCGATCGCGGCCAACTTCGTTTCCGGCCTCATCATCCTGCTCGACCGTTCGGTGAAGGTCGGCGATTTCGTCATGCTGGAAGGCGACGTGTTCGGGCGCATCAAGTCCATCGACATGCGCTCCACCACGGTTGCGACCGCCGACGGCAAGGACATCATCGTGCCCAACACGCATTTCACGGAAAGCGCGTACGAGAACTGGACCCACGACAACCGGCTGCAACGCTACGAAGTCGATTTCGGCGTCTCCTACGACACGGACCTCGACGCGCTCGTCCCGCTGGTGCGCGACGCGGTGCTCGAACATCCCGACGTGCTCGCCGAACCCGACCTGCCCAGCGTGGAATTCCGCAGCTTCGGCGACAGCTCCATCGACATGTGCGTGGAGTTTTGGTGCGAAGGCATCGACGACGGCCCGAACAAGTTCACGTCGGACGTGGGCTTCATCATCTGGCGGACGCTGAAAGCCAACAACATCGAAATCCCGTTCCCGCAGCGTGTGACGTATCAGGTGCCGATGCCAGCCGTGGGGAAGAAGAAGGGGTAAATGTGAACGAGTCAGAAAGCAAATATATCAACGATCGGGTGATAGTCTTCAAACGGTCTAAGGATGACTTCTGGAAGGGAATTGTCTCGAAGTTCTTCGACCTGAATGTTGACTATATCTTAGATCACTACGGTACAGATGCCGTCTTCGGATATACCGAGATGTCTAATGTGTCCCTACTTTCAACGGCCTGCTGGAAAGAAAACTGGCCTGCGATCGTCGAGTATCAGGACAAGAAATACACTGGGAGGAAGATGGAAAAAAATAAGAAGAAAAAATATAAGCTCGGAAGGGTCGATTTGTATTTCGCTAAAGGGCAGACGGAATACATCTGTGAAGCTAAGCAACATTTCAGTAATGGAGGAAAAATCTTTACAGACACCCTGACTAAGAAAATGGGTTCGGCTTTAGATAATGTTCTTAGAAGTACAAAGTATGGGAAGAAAAAGATGATGCCCGGCTACGCCATCGTTTTTGTGCCCCATCTTCTTTCTGAAAATAAAGCGACGGACCCAGATGCTCTTGGCTCAACGACGGAAAAGTTGAAAGCGGAACTGCAAGAAGCATGCGGCGATAAGAGAACACACAAGGCTCAGCGCGTAGATAATGACGCTTATATCGATGGATATGCCAGCCTATACCTGAAGTCTCCAATCCCTGGTTGGACGCAGTCCGGTGATAAACACCTCATTGGCTTATCAATTTTGTTTCGAGAAGCACGACTGGGTGAACTGCCTGAAATCAGAAATTGAACGACACAATTTTCTCTTGCAATATTCATTCACCCAATAGGTTTGCTCGCGCCTCGATCGGCACGTAATCCACGTCATACCCGAAATACCTTGGTCCGAACACGGCCAGCCCCGCGTCTGTCCGCCAGAGCGGGTCGGAGCGGAAGCCTAGGACGGTGACATCTTGCCCGCGCGTGAAGTCGGGATTGTCGATGCCGTCGGCGGTGGCGTTGTCGACGATCTGGATGAGGTCGGGCGCGGTGGCGACGACGCGTCCGTCGCGGCGCGCGATGAGGTGCTCGTTCTTGTAGGTCGAGACCATCGTCTGCCCGGCGAACGCGCCCGTTCCGCTCAGCGTGACCGTGCCTTCGAGGAAGCCGTCCGCGTCGGACCAGTCGAGGTCCGCCACGCGGCCCTTGAACAACAGGTGGCCGTCGCCCGCTACGCGCGCGGCGTCGATGGGATCAGAACCGTTCGCCTTGGCCTCGCGCACGGCTCGGCCGATGCTCATTGCGAGCGACAAGCTGTCCTGCACGAGAACGCCGGGGCGCTTGGCGGTCGCGCCCGTGATCGGGCTGTCCACCACGCCGACCACGCCGCTGGACGCGGCCAGGGCGCGCATCACCGCTTCGGGGCGTTTGGGGTCCAGCACGCTGCGCAGGATAATCTCGTCGCCCTGCTGCGTGGCGCAGGCGGCGGGCACGAGCGGTACGCCGGAGACCTTCACGCTGTGCTGGTTGATCTCGGGCACGGCGCGGCCGACCGTGTCGGCGTCCAGCGCGGGCACGCCCAGGCGCGCGGCGACCGACAGGCCGTCGGCGAGGCTGCCCGGCCCGATCTCGCCCATGATGACGGCGGCGAAGGGCTCATCCAGATAGTCCTGCAGCAGTTCGAACGCGGCCTGCACGGGGAACGCCACCGCCGGGTCCTCGACCTCCGCGCCCGGTGCGATGGAGCCGAGCTCTCGCTCTAGCCCGAAGTGCGTCGCGGTGTTG
>CAYULR010000044.1:9750-13305 GCA_964445685.1 uncultured Algimonas sp. | reverse complement strand
CCAGCCAGCGGATGGCCAGGGCCTGGCGACGCTCCGTACGGACTTCGACGGGGACCTGGTAGGTCGCACCACCGACGCGGCGGGACCGCACTTCGACGGCCGGCTTGATGTTCTCAAGCGCATCGTGGAACACGCGGATCGGCTCCGTCTTGGCCTTGTCCTCGACGATGTCGAGAGCGCCGTAGACGATCTTCTCTGCGGTGGATTTTTTGCCATCGAGCATGATGGCGTTCATGAATTTGGCGAGAACCAGGTCCTGATACTTGGCATCGGGCAGGATTTCGCGTTTTTCGGCTCTGTGACGACGTGACATCTCTTCTTCTCCCTCGCCTTATTTCGGACGCTTCGCGCCGTACTTCGAACGGCGTTGGCGACGGTCTTTGACGCCCTGTGTATCCAGAACACCACGCAGCACGTGGTAACGCACACCCGGCAAGTCTTTCACACGACCGCCGCGGATCAGGACCACGGAGTGTTCCTGCAGGTTGTGGCCTTCGCCCGGGATGTAGGAGAGAACCTCGAACCCGTTGGTCAGGCGCACCTTGGCCACTTTACGAAGGGCCGAGTTCGGCTTCTTCGGCGTGGTGGTATAGACGCGGGTGCACACGCCGCGCTTCTGCGGGCAGGCCTCGAGCGCGGGCACTTTGTTGCGCTTGCGCTTGTCTTTCCGGGGCTTCCGGATGAGCTGGTTGATCGTTGGCATCAAGCCGTCCTTTTGTTCGTCGCGGGATTGGGCCGCATTTCAGTTCGCATTTATAACGCGCGGGGTATGCCGCGCGGGTCGCCGGTGGGAGAACTCCGAGAGGGACACCCGCCAAAAAGACGTTTGCCCTGCACAAAGCGCAGACAACCAGCGATTCCCAAAGGAAGAGCCGGAGCCTGCTGTCAAAAAAGTACGGGCCTCACTAACTCCGGTTTTCACCAAAGCCTTAGGGCCGATCCGCGTCTTTTTCGTCTCGGTCGAGGTTTCTACGGCAACCCGCAGACAGCACGCCCACTGACGGCGCGCGATATAGGGGGGCGAGTCGGAGGCGTCAACTGGGGAGTGCGGTGGGGCTCTTTCACATATCAACACGCCTGGGGCTATATGCATGAGCTTGTTTCCGCCTCTCTACAACTTGCCATCTTCCAATGAACTGGCCAAGTAAGGCGCGTACGGTTATGATCACTCCTAATATCATATCTATGCTTCAAGATGCGTCTGCCACGGAGGAAGACCTGCGGCGTTCAGCGTGCGAACTCATTCACATGCCTGAAAGCTCTAGCGCCCGCCGTTTTATCGGCCAGGCCCTTAAAGCTGGACACGACCCGTTAGGGGACCTGTTCTGTACACTTCGAGATGCCAAGACGCGCCGTGACGACGGAGCAGTCTACACTCCATCTAAAATCGTGGACGCCATGATCGGCTGGGCGGCAGCTGCGACGAGCCCCGATCGCATTGTGGACGCAGGCTGCGGCAGTGGCCGATTCCTGGTCGCCGCCGGCAAGGTCTTTCCCCATGCCGAGCTTGTCGGCTTTGATACCGATCCGCTCGCCTGCCACATTAGCAGGGCCAATCTGGAAATAATGGGTTTTGGGAGTCGTACATCTGTTCGACAGGAGGATTTCTTACGCGCGGATGTGGCCCGCATCGACGGTCAGACGCTCTGGATCGGCAACCCACCTTACGTGCGCCATCATCAGATCACATCGCGCGATAAAGACTGGCTGAAAATACATGCGCGACTTCTAGATCTGCCTTCGAGTGGGCTTGCGGGACTTCACGTTTACTTTCTACTCGCGATCGCTCTCAAGGCTAAGCTTGGCGATTACGGTGCACAAATTACGTCGGCGGAATGGCTAGACGTGAATTATGGTAAGCTAGTGCGCGAGCTATTCACCAAACAGCTTGGTGGACGAAGCGTCTTAACGTTGGAAGCGACGGCGCAACCATTTCCCGGCACCGCTACGACGGGTGCAATTACAACCTTTCAATTCGGGCATACCGTTAATACTCCGACATTTTCGCGTATTAAGACTGTTAACGAATTGGGACCGCTAGAGAGTGGCACACCTATCTTGCGTGACCGTCTTCTAACAGAGGCGCGATGGTCGCACTTTACGCGATCCCGCAGGTCAATTCCAAGAGACCATATCGAACTCGGTGAACTGTGCCGTGTGCACCGGGGTCAGGTCACAGGGGCCAATGCTGTATGGATAGAAGGCGAACACACACGAGGTTTGCCTGAACACGTGTTTTACCCAACCGTCACTAAAGCACGCGACCTCATCAATGCCGGAGTGCGTCTGCAAGATGTAGATGCGTTACGTCGTGTGGTGGACCTGCCGCGTGACCTGTCTGAATTGTCTGACGGGGACCGTGTCGCTGTAGAGCGCTTTCTACGCCGTCGCGCAGTTTTTGCAGCCAAGGAAGGTTATGTGGCGCAGAATCGTCGCGCATGGTGGTCGGTCGACTTGCGCGCGCCTGCGCCTATACTTGCAACCTACATGGCGCGCCGCCCACCATCCTTCGTGCTTAATGACGTCGGCGCCCGACACATCAACATAGCTCATGGCCTATATCCACGCGAAACGCTCACACAGGATATTCTTGAGGCCCTTGCGGCACACCTTCGTGCGACGGCCACGACGGATGGCGGAAGAATTTATGCAGGCGGCCTAACAAAATTTGAGCCCCGGGAGATGGAGCGTCTGCCCATACCACGCCCAGAAGTCCTTGCACAATTTGTGAAAGAAAAAGCACCAATTTTGGAAGTGAAACAGTGAGCGACGCCCCGAAGTGGACAAAAGCGGAGCTACAAGCCAACCGCGACGTCGCCGTAGACTACTTTCGCGAGTCTCGACAGCAAGAGCCACTGGAAGTCTACGGAGGTTTCTTCGATACATATCAGGGTTTGATGGAGGAGTTGTTAGAGGAGACTATCGACCTCACGCATTTGGACGCAGCGATAGTCGACCTCATGGCAGACGAGGATAAGCAGTATTTGGTGCGTTATCTTTCTGGCCCGCCCGTATCGGCTGACGACTTAAAGACCATGCTTCGAACCAACACGCTGTCGGCGTCGCGGTTTGCTGAAGACCCAGGGTTAGCCCAGCGACTCGTCGAGTTCATCCGCGACTGGCATGACCGACGACGTTTTCCTTGGTTGTCAGAAGATTGGGAGCCAGACGAAAACCATCGAAATACAGCTATAATTGCAACTGCAGCCATGGTGGCTATGCAGAAGACCCAGACTGCCCGGCGCAGCAAAGGCTCCACAGCTCAGGAAATGAGTGTGGTGAATGCCCTGATCGATGCGGGTATGGTTCAAGTTGATACCCGCACCGTGAGAACCATACAGGATGCGCCACATGCAGGCGAATTCTGTCGTGAATCGAAGTTCGCAGGTCGCAAGGCCGATATTATAATTGGCCTCTATGACAACCGAACAATGCCGATCGAGTGTAAGGTGTCTAACTCAGCGGTTAATAGCATCAAGCGTCTCAACGGAGATGCAGCAGTGAAGGCCAGCGTCTGGATCAAGGCGTTCGGGACTCGTCAGGTTATACCAGCCG
>CAYULR010000044.1:7421-9740 GCA_964445685.1 uncultured Algimonas sp. | reverse complement strand
GTACATAACCTTGTGGACGCCCAGTCACGCGATCTTACAATATTTTGGGCGCATGACCTTGATAAGCTCGTCAGTTTTGTGAAATCTACACGACAGTAGCGGTTTTAATGGCACCTTTAGCCGTAAGACTTGATTGTGAAATGGCAAGATTGCCTCTTATCACGACTTCCACGCCATCACTGACTACGCCTTTGTGTCGAGCCATCCGCAATCGAGCGCATCTGTGTCCGCGCGATCGCACCTCTTTAAGGCAAGGTAGCGCCGTGCGTTCAGCCGAACTTATCCTCCCCTCCCCACAATCGTATCCGCACCCCGTCCGCCTCGTGCTAAACGCTTCCTCGTTTCTGGCAGGCACGGGGGGAGTACGACCGCCTGGATGCCGGAAGCGGAAGCGAGGGCTTGCAGAGGTCCGGTGGAGGGAAGGAGCGCGGTCGCCCGGTGGCGGTCCGCGCCGCTCCGCCGGGAGGACGCGCCGCGCTGAGCCGGGTGGACCGTGGTGTGAAAGACCACCGACCCCTGGCCCGGCTAACGGCGCATCCGGCCCCCTTTGCAGGTG
Source organism: uncultured Algimonas sp. (assembly GCA_964445685.1). Lineage (GTDB taxonomy): Bacteria > Pseudomonadota > Alphaproteobacteria > Caulobacterales > Maricaulaceae > Litorimonas. The sequence continues at coordinate 9,184 of CAYULR010000044.1, read as the reverse complement.
GCGGGAGCTGCGCGTCGTACCGTGCGGCCCTTGCCTCTGAGCGCTTCGTCCCTGCAGTGCCGCTGGCCCCATGACGGTCCGCGTGCGCCGAAGATCCCTCCCGGCCCCGGCTTTCCGGGCCGGTGCAGGGTAAGACCGTGGCTCCCGTCCGGGTGTGCGGCCTGCGGGGACGGCGGCGACAGGCCGACCTTTCCACCGCGCGGGCCTCGCCCAGCGTAAAATGGTATTCTTATTCCCTTGTCCCTCGCCGGACGAGGCCCGCGTCCCGTGCCATTGGCTTACGGGACACAGCGACATAGGAGTTTCGGCCGAGGACACGATGCCCGGCAGGACGTTGGCGGCTGCCCAGGCGTCAATCCAGCGAGTGTGATAACAGTCCGCCCGGCAGCCTAACGCGCTGCCCCAGCCTCCACGGCCTCCAGCACCCGCAGCAGGTTCCCGCCCCAGATCTTCGCGATGTCTTCCTCGCTGTAGCCCCGGCGCACCATCTCCGCCGTGACGTTTTCCGTCTCCGACGCGTCGTCCCATTTTTCGATGCCGCCGCCGCCGTCAAAGTCGGACGCGATGCCGACGACGTCGATGCCCGCGACTTTCACGGCGTGGTCGATGTGGTCGACGAAGCCGGAGACGCTGGGGCGCGGGGCCATGGCGACGATGTCGGCTCGGCGGGCGCGGTAGGCGTCCTGCGTGGGCTGGTCCCATTCGCCGCGTGCGCCGAACGTCTCCTCATACTCGGTGTCGAGCGCTTCGCGGGCGGCCTGCTGCTCGGGCGTCTGCAGCTTCACATAGGCGCCGAGGGCGACCATTTGCGCGACGCCGCCGACCTCGGCCAGCTTGCGGAGCTGTTCGTCGTCGAGGTTGCGCGGGTGGTCGGCGATGGCCTTCACGCCGCTGTGCGAGGCGATGATGGGCGTGCGCGACAGGTCGGCGGCCTGCATCATCGTTTCCTTCCCGGCATGGGAGAGGTCGACCATGATGCCGTTATCGTTGAGCGCGGCCACCAGGTCGCGGCCCAGCGGTGACAGGCCGTTCCACTTGGGGCCATTGTCGCGCTGGAAGTTGGGGTTGGAGCTGTCGCCGAACTGGTTGTGCCCGAAATGGGTCAGCCCGACATAGCGCACGCCCGCTTCGGCGAGCTCCGGGATGCGGTCGATGCTTTCGCCCAGCGGGTAGGCGTTTTCCATGCCGATCAGCACGGCGTAGCGGCCCTCCTCCACGATGCGGCGCGTGTCCGCCGCCGTCTTGGCGAGCTCGAAATTGTCGAGCTCGGACGTCAGGCGCAGGATGGCGTTAAGGCGCGTATCGGCAATCGCCTTGCCCGCCGCGTAGCCCGCCTCGTCGAGGTCGCCCTGCGGCGTGTATACGATCCAGAAACCGCTATCGAGGCGGCCCGCATTCAGCTTGGGCTCGTCCACCTGCAGGTCTGTGTCCCCCGACGGGTCGATCTCGGTCATGTAGGTCAGCGGGATATCGATGTGCGTGTCGAGCGTGAGCGTGCGGTCGTGCAGCGCGGCGATCTCGGCCGCGCTCATCTCGGCCTGTTCGACAGGAGTTTCGACGCGCGTTTCGGCCGGAGCTTCGACGGTCTCCTCGGCGGCGGGCGCGCAGGCGCAGAGCATGGCGACGGAGGCGGACAGGAGGGCGGCGGTGCGGAAAGCGGTCATGAGGCGGGAATCCCTTCGCAAAACATTTACGCGCCTGTCGCATATTGAGCCGATGAGCGCCACTGCCGACCCCTTGCCCGATATCGACGCGGATACGGT
>CAYULR010000044.1:0-7411 GCA_964445685.1 uncultured Algimonas sp. | reverse complement strand
GTCGAGGCCTACGGTCGCGACGTGGCGGATTTTCAGGCTTTCGTGGAACGTCACACTGGCACGCCAGCGGGGCTGCGCGCGCTCACCGGATTGAAGGCCGCGGACTTCCGCGCCTACCTCGCACACCGCCGAAGCGACGGGTTGGGCTCGGCGTCGGTGCAGCGGCTGCTGTCCGCGCTGCGCACGCTCTACCGCTATCTGGAACGCCGCTGGGATGCGGCCAATTCCGCCATCGCGCTGATCAAGGGCCCGCGCACAAAGCGGCCCGTGCCCAAAGCCCTATCTGTTGCGGGCGCGCGCGAAATGCTGGACGTGCCGACGCAGCTCGCGGGCGGTGACTGGGTCGAGGCGCGCAACGCCGCCGTGCTGAGCCTGCTCTACGGGGCGGGGCTGCGGATCGGCGAAGCGCTGGGGCTGACGGCGGACGTTCTGCCGCTGGGCGAGACGCTGGAGGTGTTGGGCAAAGGCGGCAAGTCGCGGATCGTGCCGTTGCTGCCCGCCGTGCGGGACGCGGTCGCGCGCTACGCCGAGGATTGCCCGCATACGCTGGCGGCGGGGACTCCGCTTTTCCGGGGTGTGCGCGGCGGGCCGCTCCATGCACGCACCATCCAGGGCGAGATGCAACGCCTACGCGGCGCGCTCGGCCTGCCGGACACGGCCACGCCGCACGCCTTGCGGCACAGCTTCGCGACGCATCTGCTGGCCGGTGGCGGGGATCTGCGGACGATCCAGCAACTGCTGGGTCATGCGAGCCTGAGCACAACGCAGCGGTACACGGAGGTGGATGCGGCGCGGTTGAAGGAGGTTCACGCGGCGGCGCACCCGAGGGCTTAATTCCAGACCTTCGCTCATCCCCGCGCAGGCGGGGATCCAGCGTATCTGCAAGCGCGCAGCGCTTTCCATGATCGCGGGCCTGGATTCCCGCCTGCGCGGGAATGAGCGAAGAATAGAGGCTATGACTCTACCAACTCCGCATCCAGCGCCTCGAACCGTGCCAGAAATTCCGCCTCCGCCTTCACCACGGGGCTCGGATCGATCGTGACCTCCACACCCTCCGGCGGGCGGATGAAGAACCCGTCCGCCTCGTCCTCCGTAAAGCCCGCAATCTGCGTCGCTTCGAACCAGGCGCAGATCACGTCGCAGCGCTTGATGCGTTTCTTCAGGCGGGGCGGCGTCGGCGCGGTAAGGCCGAAGCGCACGTTCACGGCCGCATCCAGTCGCGTTTCGAACGCCTTGTAATCGAGGCCCAGCGCCGCCTTGAACGGGCTGATCATGTCGCCGACCACATATTCCGCCGCATCGTGGAGCAGCGCCGTCATGCGGTCATGCGCGGACGCGCCGGGATAGATGGCTTCGAACAGGTCCAGCACGACCACGCTGTGTTCCGCCACGGAAAACGCATGGTCGCCCGACGTCTGCCCGTTCCAGCGCGCCACCCGTGCCAGGCCCCGGGCGATGTCCTCGATCTCGATGTCGAGCGGGCTCGGGTCCAGCAGGTCGAGCCGCCGTCCGGACAGCATGCGCTGCCAGGCGCGCGTGGGTTGCGGGGAACGGGTGGGCATGAAGACGGCCTAGACCGTTCGGCCCCGGGCGGAAACCACTTCGGACAATGGGTTTCACAAATCCGGCATGAAAGCACGGTTAGTTGCGAAAACGACTATGTTAATCTATAACGCGGCCAAACATGACGAAAGGCCCCTCCCCGATGACGACTTCCCTGCTCCGCGCTTCGCTGCTCTCCGCCTGTGCCGCCCTGGCCCTGAACAGCTTGGCCGCGCCGACCTTCGCACAGACCTCCACGCCTTCGGTCGCACAGACGCAGGCCGCCGTCGCGGGCAACCCGCTCTTCGCGGACTGGACCGCGCCCTACGGCGCACCGCCCTTCGACCAGCTGCGCCCGGAGCATTTCGAGCCCGCCTTCGCCCACGCCATGGCGCTGCACCGCGCGGAAATCGACGCCATCGCGGACAACCCCGCCCCAGCCAGTTTCGAAAACACCATCGTCGCCATGGAGCGCGCGGGCCGCGACCTCAGCCGCATCGGCACGGCCTTCGGCACGCTGACGGGCTCCGCCACGAACGACGCCCTGCGTGCCGTGCAGCGGGACATGTCCCCGCGCCTCGCCGCGCATAGCAGCGCCATCTCTCTGAACGCCGACCTGTTCACCCGCGTCGACACGCTGTTCCGCAGCATGGACGCCCTCGGCCTGACGGACGAGCAGGCGCGCGTGCTGGAACGCACCCATACGGGCTTCGTGCGCGCAGGTGCCGAGCTGCAAGGCGCGGACCGCGTGCGCCTGGCCGAAATCACGGAAGAGCTCGCCACGCTCTACACGGAGTTCCGCCAGAACGTGCTGGCCGACACGGAAGACTTCACCCTCGTGCTCGACACGCCCGCCGACAAGGCGGGCCTGCCCGCCGCTGCCCTCAGTGCCGCCGCGCAAGCCGGAACGGACCGGGGCATGGACGGCCAATCCGTCATCACGCTGGCGCGCTCTTCCTTCGAGCCGTTCATGACGTTCTCCACCAACCGCGACCTGCGCGAGCGTGTCTGGCGCGCCTGGACGAACCGGGGCGTGGCGTCCGGCAATGCGGACGTGATCAAGCGCATCCTGTCGCTGCGTCTGGAACGCGCCAACCTGCTGGGGTTTGACAACTTCGCCGCCTACCGCACGTCCAACACGATGGCGGGCACGCCGGAAGCCGCGCACGAGCTGCTGAGCCAGGTCTGGGAGGGCGCGACCGCCAAGTTCGACCAGGAAGAGGCCGAGATCCGCGCCATCATGGCCGCCGAAGGCGCGACCCACGATCTGGAGCCGTGGGACTGGTGGCACTATGCCGAGAAGGCCCGCGCCAAGACCTACAATCTGGACGAGGACGCGGTGAAAGCGTTCCTGTCGCTCGACAATGTGCTGAACGCCCAGTTCGCCGTGGCGGAACGCCTGTTCGGCGTGACGTTCGAGGAACGCACCGACATCCCGACCTACCACCCGGACGTGCGCGTCTGGGAAATGACGGACGCGGACGGCACCAAGGCCGGTTTGTTCTACGGCGATTACTTCGCCCGTCCGGGCAAGCGCGGCGGTGCGTGGAAGAGCGCGCTGCGCCGCCAGAACAATCTGGACGGTACGACCCACCCGCTGATCATGAACAACACCAACTACAACAAGCCCGCCCCCGGCCAGCCCGCATTGATCAGCTTGCGCGAAGCGGAAGTCATCTTCCACGAATTCGGCCACGGGCTGCACGGCTTGCTGTCCAACGTGACCTACCCGTCCATTTCCGGCACGGGCGTGGACTTCGACTTCGTGGAATTCCCGGCGCAGATCCTGGAACACTGGATGCGCGAACCCGCCGTCATCCAGGAATTCGCCCTGCACTACGAAACGGGTGAGTCGATGCCGACGGAGCTTCTCGACGCGGTGCGCCGCGCGGGCAACGCCAAGTCCGGGTTCGACAATGTCGAGTTCATCGCCAGCGCCTTTGTCGACCTCGCCTACCACCGCATCGAAAGCCAGGACGTGATCGACGCCATGGATGTCGATTCGTTCGAAGACGGCGTGCTCGCCCAGGCCGGCATGCCCCACGCGGTGGAGATGCGTCACCGCTCGCCTCACTTCGGCCACTCCTTCGGCGGAGAGCTCTATGCGGGCGGTTACTACACCTACATGTGGGCGGGCGTGCTCGACAATGACGGCTATGCCGCCTTCGAGGAAGCGGGCAATCCGTTCGACCCCGCACTGGCGAAATCGCTCTACGAGAACGTCTTCTCCGCAGGCAATAGCCGCCCGGCCATGGACGCCTACGTCGCCTTCCGCGGCCGCGAGCCGATCGTGGAACCGCTGCTGGAGAACCGCGGCCTGAAGGTCGGCACGCCGGAGATGTAGCCCCCCACAGAGCACGACGACGCATCGCTGCGAAGTCGGGGGTGCGGTCCTGCGGAGATTTCCGTAAAGGACCGCACATGACCTTCGACGCGACACTCCGACATGCCACTCTGCTGCTGTTCTGCACGGCGCTTTGCGCCTGCGGTGCGGGCTCCGGCGACACGGAACCCGAAGACACCCGACTGGCGGCGACAGAGTGCCAGATCGACCGGGACGCCCGCATCCCCTGGGCGGATTGGCGGCAAGAGGACGACGCGCCCGGCACGGCCGTCTTCGCCTATGAAGGCTGCGGAAAACGTCTTGTCTTCGTGGCGGCGGAACATGGCAACGACCCGGAAAGCGACACTTTCGAAGCGGTCCGCACCGCCATCGAGGACACACCGGACCTCGTCCTGATCGAAGGCGTCACCGCCATACGCGGCGAGAACTTCCAACCGCTGCTCGACTATGCGGCGAGTGTGGAAGGCACGCCCGCCGACAACGAATCCATGTTCTCCGCCCGTCTCGCGACCGCGAACGGCATCGCCGTCATGGGCGCGGAACCGGAAGACCGCGAAGTACTGTCCTACGCGGAACGGAACGGCGTCGGCGCGGTCGACCTGGTCGGCTTCTACATGCTGCGCCAGCTCCCGCAGATGGTGCGCGCCGAGCAGATCGAAACGGTGGACGGTCCCGGCATGGAAACCGCCGTCACGCAGCTCGCCCCCTACTTTGCGGATCAGATCGGCCTGCAAGCCGAAGAGGTGGAGAGCATCGACACGCTGCCGGAATTCCAGACCTGGTATGCGGGCTTCAACGACCGTCCCTTCGACGACGTGCTCAGCGGACGCGACAGCGTGCCGAGTTCGCAGCTGGAAGACCCCGCCCCGTCCAACTTCGTCTCCGATGTCGTCGCGGATGCGCGCGACACCTTCATCCTGGACACGATCGCCGACGCGCTGGACGACTGCGACCATGTGGTGATCGTCTATGGCGGCTCGCACCACACGGTTCAGGACCCGGCCCTGCGCGCCGCCTTTGGCGCGCCTGTGCAACTGCGGTAACCACGCCGCGTCCCTGTCCGGCTTTGTAACAATCCCTCCGGGCGCAACCCGGCTACGACCGTCCCACGATCACGATGGGAGACGATCATGGGACAACGGGTTTCAACATCATTCGGCCTGATGCTGGGCGCGGCAATGTCGCTGCTGGATCCGCAGGAGGTCCGGGCGCAGGCCCAGATCGCCCCGGGCACCGCGTCCGAGATCATGACGAAGCTGAAGTCCGGCGATGCGGAGGCGGGACTGCGCCTTGCCGAAGCCAGCTGCGAGCGCCAGGAGTCCGCCGGGTGCGGAATGGTCGGCATGATCTACGCCAACCCGCAATTCGGCTTGCAGAACCTCGCCCTGTCCCGCGACGCTTTCGAACAGGCCTGCACGGGCGGATTCTACGAGGCTTGCGGCCCGCTTGCGCAGATGCAGGCCACGGGGAGCGGCGGCGAGGTGGACAGGCCGGCGGCGATCCGGTCGCTGGAACACGCCTGCGAAGGCAATGTCCCCCAGGCTTGCGAAGCCGCCGAGAACGCCAAGGCCGAACTGGCCCGCATGAAGCCGGAGCCTGTCCCCGCGCCACAGATCGTGACGCCGCCATCGTCGTCGTCATCGTCATCTAGGGGCGTCAGCGAGACAGCCGTGCAGTCGGCGAGACGCCAGATCGCCGGTATCGAGCGCATCTGTTCCGCCACCTTCGGCAACCGGATGGAGGCCGCCAAGCTCATGCAGGACTGCGCGGAGGCGAAAAAGCCCCTCGAAAGGGTCCCTTACGATATGAAGGACGGCGTCCCGCCCATGGACAAGGCCGTGGCGAGCCTCGTCTCCGCCGCCGCCATTGCGGAGCACGATTCCATGTTCCAGCGGTTCGTCCTGTCCGGCATCATCCCGCAGGACAAAATGTTCATCCCGTGCATGGGCTTCGACCGGGTCGAATATTTGTTGGATGAAAGCCAGTCCCTGTCGGCCACGCCGCTTGCGAAAGACCGGGACCGCGTCTTGGTGAAGCTCGAAATGGGCCGGGGCTTCTGCGACTAGGCAGAGGCCAATAGAAGCCTAGAACGCCTCGCTCTCCGGCAGGAAGATTTCCCGCTTCCCGCCGCTGCCCGCCGGGCCGATCATGCCTTCCTGTTCCATCCGGTCGATCAGGTCGGCCGCCCGGTTGTAGCCGATGGACAGGCGGCGCTGGATGTAACTGGTGGACGCTTTGCGGTCGTTGGCGACGATGGCCACGGCCTGGTCGAAGAGCGAACCGCCCTCCGAACCGCCGCCCGCCTGCGTCGGATCGCTCGGAGCGTCCTCGTCGGGCTCGCTGGTGATGTCCTCCAGATAGGCCGGAGCTCCCTGGGCGCGCACGAAGTTGGCGACGCGTTCGACTTCGGCGTCGGACACGAAGGGTCCGTGATAGCGCTTCGGCCCGCTCGTGCTGAGGAACAGCATGTCGCCTTTGCCGAGCAGCTGCTCGCCGCCCATCTCGCCGAGGATGACCCGGCTGTCGATCTTAGAACCGACGCGGAAGCAGACCTTGGTGGGGAAGTTCGACTTGATCGTGCCCGTGATGACGTCCGTCGAGGGGCGCTGCGTGGCGACGATCAGGTGGATGCCGGCGGCACGGGCCATTTGCGCCAGGCGCTGGATCGAACCTTCAATGTCCTTCTTGGCGACCATCATCAGGTCCGCCATCTCGTCGATGATGACGACGATGTAGGGCATGGGTTCGAATTCGAATTCCTGCGTCTCGAAGACGGGCTCTCCGGTTTCGTGGTCGAATCCGGTCTGGACCGTCTTGGACAGGGTCTCGCCGGAGGCCTTGGACTCGGCCACCTTCTTGTTGAAGGCTTCCATGCCGCGCACATTCACCTGGCTCATCTTGCGGTATCGGTCTTCCATCTCCCGCACGGCCCATTTCAGCGCGACGACGGCTTTCTTTGGCTCCGTCACGACGGGGGCCAGCAGGTGCGGCGCGCCGTCATAGACGGAGAGTTCCAGCATCTTCGGGTCGATCATGATGAACTTGCACTCTTCGGGCGTCAGCTTGCTCATCAGGCTAAGGATCATGGCGTTGACGGCGACCGACTTACCAGAGCCTGTCGTACCCGCGACGAGCATGTGCGGCATGGAGGCGAGGTCCGTCACGAAGGGCTGCCCGCCAATGTCCTCACCCATGATGAGCGGCAGCCGGGCCTCAGAAGCCTGGAACTCCTCGCTTTCCAGCATGTCGCGCAGCCAGACGGTTTCGCGTTTCCGGTTGGGCATCTCCACGCCGAGTGCGTTGCGGCCCGGCACGACGGCGATCCGGGCGGACTGCGCGCTCATGTTGCGGGCGATGTCGGAGGCGAGGTTGATGACGCGCGAGGACTTCACGCCGGGCGCGGGCTCGAACTCGAACATGGTCACGACCGGGCCGGGGCTGACTTCACCCATTTCGCCCTCGACGCCGTAGTCGCCCATGACGCGGTGGAGCTGTTCGGACGAGCGGCGCAGCGCCCCTTCATCG
>CAYULR010000043.1:12182-13566 GCA_964445685.1 uncultured Algimonas sp. | reverse complement strand
ATAATGATCGGCCCCGCCCCGATGATGAGGATGGAGTTGATGTCGGTACGTTTGGGCATGGCGGCGGAACTCGCGAGGGCAAGAAAGCAAATTGCCGTCTGTTAGGGAGATGGCGGACGAGTCGCAAGGCGACCGCGCTGTTGGGATGGGAATAAGTCTTGATGGGGATAGCCCCCGGCGTCAAAACTCCTTGTACAGACTAGATTTGAAAGCGGGGGCCACATGCCGGACACACAGACGATGACCGCTTTCATGTCCGATAGCGATGTCGTGGACAGGGTGCTGTCCCATATCGCGAACGGCACGACGGACCGGGGGTCCGAGACGTGGCGCGAACCGGTGGAGAATTACCGGTCCGAAGACAGGTTGAACCGCGAACGCGACCTGATCCGGTCGCTGCCAATCGCTTTCTGCCCGTCCGTCGCCCTGCAGAAACCCGGAGACTATATCGCCCGCCCATCCGCGGGCGTGCCACTGATCGTGGTGCGCGGGCATGACCGCAAAGTCCGCGCGTTCAAGAATGCCTGTCGTCACAGGGGCGCGGAACTTGTGGACGGCAAGGGCTGCGCGGGCGCGTTCGTCTGCCCCTATCACGGCTGGTCCTACGGCTTGGACGGGGCTCTGCGCGGCATCCCCCACGCGGACGGGTTTCCAGACATCGACAAGGCGGCGCATGGGCTGGTGGAAGTCGCGGCGCATGAGGCCAAGGGCATCGTCTTCGTCTGCCAGAGCGACGCGTCGCCGGACTGGGAGAACTGGCTGGCGGGCGTGCCGGACGTGCTCGCGCCGGACCAGCTGATTTTCGCGGAGAACGAAGGCATCGTCGAGGCGAACTGGAAGCTGCATCTGGAGAGCTTCCTGGAAGGCTACCACATCAAGGCGGCCCACAAGGAGACCTTCTTCCCGTTCGGCTACGACAATCTGAATGTCATCGAGTTCGGCGGGCCCCACGCCCGCGTCACCTTCCCCTTCCAGCGCATCACGCAGTTGCAGGACGTCGCCCCGGCAGACCGCGACGTGTCCGACAAGCTGACCTACCTGAATCACCTGTTTCCGAACGTCATTCTGGCGGAGCTGTCGCATCACCGGACGCTGGGCATCCTGGAGCCGCTGGACGCCAGCCGCACCAAGATCACGACCTATCACCTGACGAAATCCACGACGAACCCGGACATGGAGGCGGTGCGCAAGACGGCCGAACGGGATCTGGAGTTCGTGAACGGCACGGGACAGGCCGAGGACATTGCGATGGTCGAGGGGATACAGCGCGGGCTGGGATCGGAGGCGAACGAGGTGTTTACGTTCGGACAGTTCGAGCCGGCGATCGTGCAGTTCCACCGGGAGATGGCGGGGCGATTGGGGTGAGGATGGTGAGAGCCTGAAA
>CAYULR010000043.1:0-12172 GCA_964445685.1 uncultured Algimonas sp. | reverse complement strand
GCGGCGCTGATGCGCCGCCTTTTTTGTTGGGCTTGCTCTCGCTGCCGCTCGGCGCGCTAGAGTCGCGCGCGGTGACAAAAAGACATCATGCTCGCTGCGCTGCGCGTGTTGCCTTTTTGCCAGTGGGAGAGCTTTGGAGCCAGCCTAGAGAGAGCGGGCGATGACCATCTTCATGATCTCATTCGTGCCGCCATAGATACGCTCCACACGCACATCGCGGTACATCCGGCCGATCTTGTACTCGTTCATGTAGCCGTAGCCGCCGAACAGCTGCAGGCAGCGGTCCACGACTTCGCATTCGCGGTCCGTGACCCAGTACTTCGCCATTGACGCCGTGACCGTGTCGAGCTCGCCGCGCAGGTGCTTGTCCGCGCAGTCATAGACGAACGTCTTGGCGACCTGCGTGATCGTCTTGCACTCGGCCAGTTCGAACTGCGTGTTCTGGAAGTCGATGACGCGTTTGCCGAAGGCTTTGCGCTGCTTGACGTAGTCGATGGTCTCGCGGAGCGCCTCTTCCATCACCGCGACGGCTGTCACGGCGATGTTCAGGCGTTCCTGCGGCAGCTCGGTCATCAGCTGGATGAAGCCCATGCCTTCTTCCTCACCGAGCAGTGCGTCGGCGGGGAGCTTAACGTCGTCGAAGAACAGCTCAGCCGTGTCCTGCGCGTCGTTGCCGACCTTGTCGAGGATGCGGCCGCGGCGGAAGCCTTCGACCTCGTCCGTCTCCAGCAGGAAGAGCGATTTGGCGTGCTTGCCCTCGCCGCCCGTGTCGGCGACGACGATGATCAGGTTGGCCGTGCCGCCGTTCGTGATGAAGGTCTTGGAACCGTTCAGAATCCAGCCATTGCCGTCCTTCTTGGCGTTCGTCTTCACGCCCTGCAGGTCGGAGCCCGTGCCCGGCTCGGTCATGGCGATGGCACCGACGAATTCGCCCGTGGCCATCTTGGGCAGGTATTTCTTCTTCTGCTCTTCCGTGCCGTAGTGCAGGATGTAGGGCGCGACGATGGCGTTGTGGAGGGAGAGCCCGAACCCGTCGACGCCAGCTTTCACCAGCTCTTCCTGGACGATCATTTCGTGGCGGTAGTCCCCTCCCATGCCGCCATACTCTTCCGGCATTGAGACGCAGAGCAAGCCCATCTCGCCCGCCTTGTTCCAGTACTCGCGGTCGACCTTCTTGTTTTTGCGGAAGCTCTCGGAGTGCGGCGCCATCTCGTTCGAGTAGAACTTGTACGCGGCGTCGCGGAACATGTTGATGTCTTCTTCGACCGCCCATTCGGGGAGCTTGAAGTCGAGGATCTGCGTATCGGCCATGGTGGGTTTCCCTGTGTTGCGTTCGCGAAAGACTTAGCAGGAAAACGACACAGCCCGCGGCGTGTAAAACGTCGCGGGCTGCGCTTATCGGGTATGTGTTGGGGGCTGGCTGTCGGGGGCTTACGCTCTCAACCTGGCCCTCAAATCTAGAACGTATAGGACAGCCCCGCGCCGATGACCCACGGGTCGAGCGTGTGGTCGGTTTCGATGGCTGTGGTGTTACCGATGTTGAACTCCGCGTTCGTGTCGATGAAGTAGCGTTTCGCATCGAGGGACAGGCCCCAGTTTCCGTCGCCCAGCGGGATGTCCACGCCGGCCTGCAGGGCGAAGCCCAGTTCGTTGGTGAGGTTCACGTCCGTGATTCCGAGCGCGGCGGCATCCGCGCCGACATCTTCGCCGAAGATGAAGAAGTAGGCCGGGCCCGCACCGATATAGGGACGGAAGGCCGTGCCGAAATCCGGGTGGTATTTGAACGTCACCGTGGCCGGAAGGACAATTGCGTCGTCGATCAACTCCGCGCCCGCCAGAGCGCCATCGCCGCGCACGCTGTGCGGCGTGATGCAGCAGATGGTCTCGACGGAAAACGTGTCGGAGATGAAGTAGCTGGCCGCTATCGTCGGCACGACCTGGTCGGTAACGGTCGTCTGCGAGCCTGCCGGCAGGCCGACCGTGTCGGTCACGACGTCGTTGATCTCTCCGTCCACGATGACGCCGGTGACGAAGGCCCGGAGCTGGATATCGCCTGTGCGGTCATCCTGCGCGAGAGCGGGCGCAGCCCAGGCGAATGTGAGGGCCGTGCAGCCGAGAGCAGTCTTGAGGAAATGGGTCATCGTGTAGGAACTCCCTGTTCACGCCATGAGGGGGAGATTGGGTTGGCGTGGTCTACGATGCCTCTTCCTACGCATGAATTCGCGGCCGGGGTGCGCTTAAACCCCTGTTTTCATTGTTATTTTGTCTATGCTAATTATAGTGAAAAACTATAACCCAATGAAAACCTGTTGTTGGAGGCAATAGGGCTCTCATCCGCACATGAAAAAGCCCGGCCGGAGCCGGGCTTGGTTTTGCTTGCGATGAGAGCGTCCCTTCGCGTCCTTTGGGGACGCGCGGCTGACGCCGAGGTTTGCGACGAACGATTTCATCGTTCTTAGACCCCTACGGGGACGCAAACCTGTGGGGCTGGATTAGAACGCCGCAGCCTCAAGCGCCATCACAGGTTCAGCACCCGTTTTGATCTTCGCGAGGTGCGCTTCCATCATCGGCAGCATACGCAGCATGAAGAAGCGGCCCGTGATCAGCTTGTTCGGGTAGAAGTCGTCATTTGCCCCGTCATCGATCTTGGACTGCGCGACCACGGCCATGCGGGCCCACATATAGGCCAGCGTCGCCAGACCCATCATGTGCATGTAGTCGACCGAACCGGCACCGGCATTGTTCGGGTCCTTCATGCCGTTCTGCATCAGCCACATGGTGGCTTCGGTCAGCTTGGTCTTGGCACCGTTCAGGCCGTCCATGAACTCGACAACGGACTCGTTGTCCTTGTTGTCCTTGATGAACTGGTCGATCTCGGCATTGAGCGTCATCAGCGCGCGGCCGCCATTGCGGGCGAGCTTGCGGCCCACAAGGTCGAGCGCCTGGACGCCGTTCGCCCCTTCGTAGATCAGGGCGATGCGGTTATCGCGCACGAACTGGCTCATGCCCCATTCTTCGACAAAGCCGTGGCCGCCGAAGATCTGCTGGCAATCGATCGTGGTCTTCATCGACATGTCCGTCAGGTAGCCTTTGATGACCGGGGTCAGCAGGCCGAGATAGTCGTCGCATTTCTCGATCAGTTTCTCGTCCGTGTCGTTGCGCTCGATGTCCTCGTGCTTGGCCGCCCAGTATAGCAGCGCGCGACCGGCTTCGTTGAAGGCTTTCGTCTCCATCAGCATGCGGCGAACGTCGGGGTGGACGATGATAGGATCGGCGGGCTTCTCTTCGTTCTTCGGACCCGTCAGGGCGCGGCCCTGGATGCGGTCCTTCGCGTAGATGGCCGCGTTCTGGTAGGCGACTTCCGATTGGCCGAGACCCTGCAGGCCGACGCCGATGCGGGCTTCGTTCATCATGACGAACATGACGCGCAGGCCCTTATTCTCTTCGCCGATCAGATAGCCTTCGGCCTCGTCGTAGTTCATGACGCAGGTCGAGTTGCCGTGGATGCCCATCTTCTCTTCGATGGAGCCGCAGGAGACCGCGTTGCGCTCGCCCGGGTTCTCGTCCGCGTCGAGCTTGAACTTCGGCACGATGAAGAGCGAGATGCCCTTCGTGCCGGCCGGAGCGCCTTCGATGCGGGCCAGCACGAGGTGGACGATGTTGTCGCTCATGTCGTGCTCACCGGCGGAGATGAAGATCTTCTGGCCGGAAATCTTGTAGGTGCCGTCGCCGTTCGGAACGGCTTTGGTCTTCAGCATGCCCAGATCCGTGCCGCAGTGCGGCTCGGTCAGGTTCATCGTGCCGGTCCATTCGCCGGAGATCATCTTGGGCAGGTAGGTTTGCTTCTGCTCGGGCGAACCGCCGACCTGGATGGCCTTGATCGCGCCGCCCGTGAGGCCGGGATACATGGCAAACGCCATGTTGGCCGACGTCCACATCTCGCTGGCTGCGATGCCCAGCATGCCGGGCATGCCCTGGCCGCCATATTCGGGATCGAGCGACAGGCCGGACCAGCCGTTTTCGATCATCTGCTTGTAGGCGTCCTTGAAGCCGGTCGGCGTCGTGACGCTGCCGTCTTCGTGGCGGGTGCAGCCTTCATGGTCGCCGACCACGTTGAGCGGGGCGAGCACGTCCTCGGCGAACTTGCCGGCTTCCGTGAGGATCGCATCGGCGAGATCGCCGTCCACTTCGGAGAAGGCGTCGTATTTGGTGAGGTCCTCGAAGCCGAGCACTTCGTGGAGGAGGAATTGCATGTCCCGGACGGGAGCCTTGTAGCTTGGCATTATATCGATCCTTGCTGAGCGGTGAGATGTTTGGCGAGCGCCGCCTGATAGCGGGCGGCGAGGTCTGCGACGGCCGCGGTCTGGTCGTCGGGGTTCTGTTGAAGATGGTCGTCAATAACGGAAACAATCTCCGTCATGTCCTGTTCGAGCAGCGCCACGTCCCGGCGGCGTTCCGCCAGCCCGTCGATGACGGCCTGGAAGTTGTCGCGGCGGCGGCGGAGCTCCGTGAGATCGCCCACCCGGCCTTCCAGCACGTCGAACACGGCGCGGATGTCGTCGAGCGAGAAGCCCAGACGCTTGCCGCGCAGGATGCGTTCGAACCGGGCGACGTCGCGCGCGTGGAAGGTGCGGGCCTGGCCGTTGCGCTCCGGCGACAGCAGGCCCTTGTCCTCGTAGAAGCGCACGGTGCGCGGCGTCACGCCGAACATGTCCGCAAACTCGCGGATGGTGCGGCCCTTGCCGGTCTCTGGTGCGGCGTCGGAGGCCATATCAGGAATGGTGGTTGCGTTGCTCACGAGCCTCAGATGGCATAGGTTGACGTTAACGTCAAGGTCATAGGCTGCGGCACGCTGTCCTGCCCCGGGCGGGGCCGCGTTAACCGTTTAACCGCCCCTTAACCATGAGCGGGCCATGCAACGGGAAGGACCGGGGGCCGGTCCGCTTTTTCGACCCAGGTGATTCGCGACTGCGGCGCACGGTTCGGAAAAGTCCAAGGACTGTTAGGATGACGCCATGGCCAGCCGGGTTGCAGACGACTCCGCTCAGCCGACCGACGGAAACGCGGACGGTGCGTCCACGCCTGCGTCCTCGAAAGACATGTCAAAGCCCGCCAATTCCAAAAACCCGGCAACAAAGTCCGCGCGCAAGAAGCGCCCAACCGTCCAGTCCGTGCAGCAGGAGCTTTCCGCGCTGCAGTCCCGTCTCGACCATGCCGACGACGTCACGAAACGCAGCGTCGCCTCGCTGGAGACCGTCGTCTCCGCACTGGAAGCGACGCTCAAGAAATCCACGGTGGCCCAGAAAGGCCGCCTCACCCGCCACGTCAACGAACTGACCGACCGCCTGGACCGCCAGACGCGCCAGATGCGCGACGCCGTCCGGGCCGAACTGCGTAACGCCATGAACGAAGGCGGGCTGGAGAATGTCGACGCCGCCCTGGGCCGCGCCGCGACGCGCCTGGACCGCGCCGAGGTCGAACAGGCCGACGCCATCACGCGCGTGAACAAGCATCTCGCCGACATCGCCCGCGCCGTCGACGCCCGCATCAAGGCGGAAAGCCAGGCCCGCAAGGAAGAGCTGGACAAGGTCGCCGCCGCGCTCGGCACCGATATTGACAAGGCCCGCGCCGACATGGAGCAGCGCGTCGACGCCATCGAGCGCGACAGCGCCCAGGCCCTCGGCAAGGTCGGCGATTCCATCGAACGCATCCACGAACAACTCGAACAGCGCCGCCAGGCCTCCAGCGACGTCGTCGTGGAGAAGGTCAACGAGCTCGCCCTGCAGACCCAGGCCGAGCTGGACGCGCACCAGTCCCGCCTGGAAGCCAGCTTCGAAACGCGCTTCGAAGAGGTCGAAGCACGCCACATCGCCGTGGGCACGGGCACAGCCGAACGCGTCATCGAAAAAACCCGTACCGAAATCGACCAGACCATCGACGCGCTGAAGACGCGCATCGGCGATCTGGAACACAGGACCGTCGAAGCCGTCGCCACCGCGCGCCGCGCGGAGACCAAGGCCGACGCCCTCGCTCGCTCCCAAACGGCTCCGGCAGCACCCGCGGCTCCGGCTGCGCCCAAGGACAAGGGCTCGCCTGTCGCGCTCGCTCCGCTGCCGCCCCTGCCCAGCGAAGAGGCCACGCCATCCCACAATCCCGTTCAGGCGCTGCGCGACCGCATCACCTCCAACCGGGGCTCCAGTTCTTCGGCCGCCGCTGCCGTGGCCGCGAACCCCTACGCTCCGGCGCTGCTGCCCTCCAACGATGTCGCGCCTGAAGCGCCCGCCGCTTTCCAGCCGGACAACGACCCGTTCGCCAGCCCCGTCGTTCCCTTCCCCAGCAATGCGGACACGGTCGGCGCGACGGACGCCCCGCCGCTGCCGCCTTTCCAGATGCCCGGCGAAATGTCCGGCGGCCTGACCGCGCCGACGGCCAGTGCGGACGACGATTTCCAACCCGCCCCCATTCCGGGCGCGGTCTTCGCCAACCCCGCCTATGCGGACGGCAGTGCCAGCGATTCGCCCATGGCGGTCCGCGTGGCCGACGACACGCCGCGCCGCTCGCTGAAGCTTCCAGCCATTTCGGGCCGCAATGTGCGCCTTCTGGCGCTCTGTGCGGGCGTGGCCGTGGTGGCCATCCTCGCCGGACGCATGATCCTGGGCACGAGCGAGCTGACGGCCCCGAACGTGACGGGCGGCGGCACGGGACAACCCGGCGGCATGACGCAGCCCCAGAACCGGGTTCAGCCGCAACCGCAGCCGCTTATCCAGCCGCAGCCCCAGACGCGCATCGTGAACGGACAGGTCCCGCAAACCGATAGTCTCGCCGGCGTCGCAACGGCCGGACAGGCCTTTTCTGACCCGGCCCAGCCCTCGCAGGCCCTTCCGCAAGGCCCGGCCAATGCACCGATAGGCACCTACACGGACCAGCAGACCGCCCAGGTCGCGGACGCGCAGCTCGATACGCTCGACGCCGCCGTGGACGCCGGAAATCCCATCGCGCAGTTCCAGAAAGGCCTCGCCGAGCTGGACGCGGGCAACACGGATGCGGGCGCGTCCCTGATCCGCCAGTCCGCCAGCGCCAACCAGCCCGCCGCCCTCTACCGTCTCGCCAAGCTGTACGAAGCAGGCGAAGGCGTGCCGCGCGACGACGTCATGGCGCGCCAGCTGATCGAACGCGCCGCGCGCGGCGGCAACCGCATCGCCATGCACGACCTGGCGCTCTACTACACGGAAGGCCGGGGCGGCGTGGCGCTCGACATGGAGGCCGCGAAGTCCTGGTTCGAACAGGCCGCGCGCCGCGGTGTCGTGGACTCGCAATTCAACCTCGCCATCCTGTCGGAAAGCACCGAAACCGGCGCGGACCCCGACCTCGAAGGCGCGCTCTTCTGGTATTCCGTCGCCGCCAAGCAGGGCGACCAGTTCGCCGTTTCGCGCCGCGACGCGCTGAGCGGAGCCGTGGGCGACGAGGCCCGCGACCGCATCCAGGGCGAAGTCGACGCCTTCAGCCCGCGCCCCATCGAACGCGCCGCCAACGGCATCTTCGACGACCTGCCCTGGGTCCGCTCGACCGAAACCGCTTCGCGCACGCAGATCCGCGAAGCGCAGACACTGCTGGCCACGCTGGGCTACCCCGTCGGGACACCGGACGGGCTGATGGGCTCGCGCACGCGGACCGCCATTCAGCAGTTCGAGCGCGCCAACGGCCTATCGGAAACGGGCGAGGTCAATGGCCGCCTTCTGAATCGACTGACCCGCGCGGCGGGCGTCTAGGCCCCACCCCTGTTTCGCGCTAGGGCGCAGCCATGAGCATCGCCCGCGCCACCTCCCCCGAAGACATCGCCGCCGTGAAGGCGCTGTTCCTCGACTATCTGCGCTTCATCGAAGACTATCTCGGCCAGTCCCTGTCGTTTCAGGGCACGGAAGCCGAGTTCGCGGGCTTCCCGGACCGCTATGATGCACTCTGGCTCGCCACGCATGACGGCCGACCGGTAGGCGCGGTCGGGCTGAAGCCGTTCGAAGGCGACACGGCGGAGCTGAAACGCCTCTGGGTCGCGCCGGGCGCAAGAGGCCTGGGCTTCGGCGAAACGCTCTGCCGCGCCTGCATCGAAGGCGCGCGGGAGGCGGGGTATAAGAGGCTGCTGCTGGATACGGACCGGGGGCTGGGCCACGCCAATGCGATCTACGAGGCGCTGGGGTTCCGGGACATCGAAAAGTACTACGACAACCCGATGGACTCGCGCTTCATGGCGCTGGAGTTGTAGGGGACAAAGAGCTGTCCCCGGCATTCATTGCCAGGGCCTCCATCAAGATTGGTCCCACAGTCAACCTGCCCAATCGTTTGCAAGCCAAGCAAGAGGCCCCGGCCATGAACGCCGGGGACAGTCCCTCTAGACCATGAAGCCCAGATCGTCGGTCGCGAACCGGCCCAGGTTCGGCAGGACGCGTCCGATCTCCGTGCGGTCCAGGCCCATCCAGGTGCCCAGCGTCGCCGCATACTGGTCGACGGAGACGGACGGGATCAGCCGCGCGCGGCTGCGGGTGAAGCGTTCGCTCGCGGGGTCGAGCTCCGGCAGCTCGCCGTAGATCTGACCGCCGCGGACGGACCCGCCGAAGACGAACTGGTGACTGCCCCAGCCATGGTCCGTTCCGTCGCCATTATCCGTCAGGGTCCGGCCGAAATCGCTCATGGTGAAGATGGTGACGTCGTTCCAAACGCCCATGCCGATCAGCGCGTCGCGCAGCGCGGCGATGGACTGCGCCACGTCGCCCATCAGGCCCGACATGCGCGTGGCCTGGTTGTCATGCGTGTCGAAGCCGCCCGTGTCGGCGTAGAAGAGCTGCCGGCTGTTGCCGATCGCGCCGCGCAGGTTGATGGCGTTGGCCACGGCCCTGAGCTGGTTGCCGATCCGCGTATTCGGGAATTCCGTCGGCACGCCGTTGCCCGTCGCCATGAACGCATCGCGGTAGTCGCGCATGTTCTGCACGCCGCGCGCCTGTCCGCCGACCACGTCGCGGGCGAACGGGTTCGCGGAGCCTTGCGTGGCGTTGCGCAGGAAGATGTCCATCCGGTCGCGCGCGGCCGAACCGTGGCTGCCGGATGTCAGGAACGTCCGCACGCCCATGTCGATGCCGACATTGGACGGGTCCGCCGGAGCCTTGAACTGCCGCGCCCGGTCTGCGGCGAGGAAGATGTCGCCGCTGCCCGCCGTGATCAGCGAGAAGTCGGGATTGCCGACACCGCCACTGCGCAGCATTTCGTCCATGAAACCGCCGCCCCAGCCGCGCTGCACGCCCTCGGTTTCGAGCGCCATCCAGGTCGATTGCTGGTCGTTGTGGCTGAACAGCCGCTTTGGCAGCGCGTCGGTGCCACTGTCCATGCCTGTGCGCGTCGTCGGCGTCAGCAGCGGACCGACGGAGCCGACCAGCGCCGCCTCGCCCGCGTCGAACATGTCCCGGATGGGCGCGAGTTCCGGCGCGAGGCCGAACTGCCGCCCGCCGAACCGGTTCGCGCCGGACGGGGTGAGCGCCAGCAGGTTCTCGCGCGCCCGCGAGCCGTCCGCATAGCCGTTCACGATGCCCGGACGCAGGTCGAGAAACCCATCATAGCTGGCCTGGTCGCGCGGCATGACGGCGTCGAACATGTCGGCGCCGCCTTTCAGGAAGATGCCAATCAGCGCCTTGTAGTCGTTCGTGTTGGCCGCGTAGGCCTGCTGTCGGCCCAGGCCCGCCAGTGCGCCCGTCGCGCCCAGGAAGCCTGCGGCCGAAGCCTGGAGAAAGCGGCGTCTGTTGTAGTTTGCCATGTCCCTGTTCCTAATCCAGAACCGCGTAGTCGGCGGAGGCGACCGTCATCAGCACCGCGATGCGCACGCGGGAGCGGCGGTCTTCGTCGCGGCGGTTGGTGCGCACGTTCAGCGCTTCGACGGCTTCGACGATGGCGTCGCGCGTCGTGTCGTTCATGCTTCCGGCCGTGAGTTGCAGATCGAGCGCGTCGACCAGCGCTTCGGCGTCTTCCGCGATCAACAGCTCCCCTTCGAAGTCCGGGATGGGCCGCCCCACCCGGTCGGTGTTGCCTTGCGTGATGAAGCGCGTCGAGAAGTTCAGATAGCCCAGCGCGGACGCCTGGTTGACAATTTGCAGTTCTGGCGCGGTCAGTCCCGCATCGCCCGTTTCCGTGGACGGCGCGATGTAGCCGGGGCGGTAGAAGTTGAAAACGGACGGGCTGCGCAGCGGGGCCTGTCCCAGCGATCCGATCGGGTTGGACGTATCGGAGAATTCGTTGCCGCCATCCGTCAGGACGCCCAGCGTGCCGGGACGCGCGAAAGTGCGCACCAGCTGTGTGTACTTCAGGACGGGCTCGCGCAGCTTGCCTTCCGTCGCATCCCTCACGCCGTCATGGACGGTCTCGTCCAGCAGGATCGCCGCGATCGTCGCGGACAGGTCGCCCCGGCGGCCTTCGCCGAAGCTCGTGCCGTCCTCCGCACGGTAGGAGCCCGTCTCGAACGCCGTTGCGACACGTTCCACATAGGCGGGCGACGGGTTGCTGGCGGTGAAACGCTGGATCAGCTGGCGCGACACGAAGGGCGCGA
Organism: uncultured Algimonas sp.; assembly: GCA_964445685.1. Taxonomy (GTDB): domain Bacteria; phylum Pseudomonadota; class Alphaproteobacteria; order Caulobacterales; family Maricaulaceae; genus Litorimonas. Next base: position 1,587 of record CAYULR010000043.1, on the reverse strand, counting down.
CGTTGGGATGGGCGAAGATGGCATCCAGCGCCTGGTCGATGGAGGCGTTTCCGCCCGTCCCGGCCGGGATGGTCGTGCCGAGGAATGACTTCTCCAGCGGGGAATGCTCGCGGTCCACCATTTCCATCGGGACGTGGTAGGATTCCGCATTGCGGCGGCCGCGGCGGAAGTCCGTGCCCTCGTGCGCCAGGCCCGTGAAGACCCGCGCCAGGCCGACCACGTCTTCATTGTCGTAGGTCTCGATCTCCTGCCCGCCAGAGAGCTTCGGCGTGCCGTCCATGTTCAACTCGACGAGGCCGATGGTGAAGAGCTGGAGGATTTCGCGCGCATAGTTCTCGTCCGGCTGGCGGCCCCGGCTGGGATCGCCCTTCCGGTTGTAGGCGTAGGTCAGGTACTCCGCCATGATGGGCGAGTAGGTCACGTCCTGCAGCAGGTCGCGGTAGTTGCCGAACGCATGCGTATCGAGCGTGTCGAGCCAGGTGGCGAGGCCGTAATTGATGTTGTTGCCGAACTGGTTTCCGCTGACCACGATCAGCTGCGACAGGGCGTAGGTCATGCGGGCGCGCAGCTCCGCATTCGACGTCAGCAGCCCTTCCCAGAGCGCCTGGGAGGCATGGCGGCTGTTGGTGCGGTTCTGCGCCACGCGCGAGCGCATCAGGTCTTCATAGCCGAAAGGCGACTTCAGCAGCTCCACGCGAACCCAGTCGGCGGCGTTCTCGCCGGTCAGCGCGTCGATCTCCTCGGACGTGGCGTCGAGCGCGGCGAACTGCAGGAACTGCGCGGCTTCGGCTTCGGTCTCCAGATCCGTCTTGTCCGCAGGGGGCGGAGGCGGTGGAGGGGGCGGCGGAGGCGGGGGCGTTACGGCGACTGGCGGGGGAACGGTCGCGCTCCCGCCGTCACCGCCTCCGCCGCCGCCACAGGCCGTCAGCAACAGTCCGGCTGTCAGAGCACTCAGCGCTCGCAAATTCGACATGATCCTCTCCCCGCTCGTCCCGAGGCCTTCTTTCGGTCCGTCGCGCTTTTCCGCCCGGGGGCGGTCACGAAACGGACGCGTTCAGGTCCGAAATGGCGGAGTGGGTCTTAATTGAGTCCGAATTATGATGGTTAACGAATAGCAGTCGATCTGCAGCATGTTGCCACAGCATGACTGCCAAGCCCCGCGCTAGGGCGCGGACACGCGCGGCGCGGGCGTTTCGTGCAGGTCGAACGCGGCGTGGAGCGCGCGCACGGCGAGCTCCGTATACTCGCTGTCGATCAGAACGCTGATCTTGATCTCAGAGGTGGCGATCACCTCGATGTTGATGCCCTTGGCGGCGAGCGCTTCGAACATAGTCTGCGCCACGCCCGTGTGGGAGCGCATGCCGATGCCCACGACGGAAACCTTGGTCACGTCGCGGTCGGACTTGATGGCATCGAACCCGATCTCGGACTTGGCCGCCTCCAGGGCTTCGAGCGCGATGTCGAGGTCGCGCTCCCCGACCGTGAAGGTCAGGTTGGCGGAGTTGTCGGACCGCGAAATACCCTGGACGATCATGTCCACGATGACGCCCGCATCGGACATGGCCTTGCAGACCTTGGCGACCATGC
>CAYULR010000042.1:1863-13661 GCA_964445685.1 uncultured Algimonas sp. | reverse complement strand
CGAACGGTTCCTCCGGCTCCCAGTCCAGCGCATCCGCGATGACGACCTTCACGCCGCGCTCCGCAGCGGTGGTGGAGAAGTCGTAGAGGCGTTGCGGCGTACGGTGGGCGGAGATGACCTGCGCCTCGTACGCCACGCCCAGCGCGTCGAGCACGTCGGCCGTGTGTTCCATGGTCGGCCAGTCGGACGTCGAGCCCATGATGATCGCTACGGGAGCGGCGGTGGGGGATGTCATGGCAAGGTCTCGCTTCCGGTGCCGGGAAGCGCGTTACCATAGCGATAGGACGGTGGCGGTCAATCTGAGTGGGCCAATAAGCGCGCAAACGGCGCGCGGGCTTAGCGTGATATTAACCGGGCCGGGCGCAGAGGGGCGGGGACTGATTCTCTTTTCCCAAGGACCCCGACCCGCCCGATTCATGGCAGACCTGTCCCGCATCCATTCGCATCTCGGCGACCCGCGTTCCTCGCGCTCTTCAAGCGAAGACTCCGCCCTGATGGAGCGCAACCGCAGACTGACCGAGGAGGTCACGCGCCTGCGCCTGCGCGTGCTGGAGCTCGAAGCGACGGCCGATCTCGACGCCATGCTGCCGATCTACAACCGCCGGGCCTTCATCCGCGAGGTGGAACGCGCGCAGTCCGTGGCGGAACGCTACGATCTGTCGTCCTCGGTCATCTTCATGGATCTGGACGGCTTCAAGGGGATCAACGACCGGTACGGCCACGGCATCGGCGACCAGTTGCTGGAGCGGGTGGCGGAGTGCCTCCTGTCCGGCGTGCGCCAGTGCGACATGGTCGCGAGGATCGGCGGGGACGAATTCGGCGTGCTTCTGTTCAAGACGGAGCTGGAGATCGCCAAGGCCAAGGCGGGCGCGCTCGCCTGCCGGATCGGGAACCTGACGCTGGACCATCCGGACGGACCCATCGGCGTCGGCGCCAGCTGGGGCGCGGCCCCGTGCGAGACGGGCCAACCGGCTGAGAAGATCCTGGAGCGCGCGGACCGCGCCATGTATCTGGACAAGCGCTCGGGCGCTTAGGGATTTTTAGAAACGTTCAGCGCCAGGGGCTTCGAAGAGTCCTCAGGCGATGATGTCCGGCGTGATCTGGTTTTCCAGATAGGCGATCTGATCCTTCATCGACAGTTTGATCTTCTTCATCCGCCGGACCTTCAGCATGTCGGCCACGCCCGTTTCCAGCAGCGCCTCGATCTCCTGATCGATGCGGCGGTGCTCTTCCTTCAGGGCCGACACCATCTCCATCAGCTCGGCATCGGAGACTTCGCCGTCCAGTTCGACACTATCTTGACCATCGTTCATGGAGGGTTTGTAGCGGCGTGCCGCGAAATGTGCTACGGATGATTTTCCACCCCAAACTTGCGAGGTCTTCATGGCGCTATCGGCTCATCTGGAACAACTTCAGTCCCGGCACGGGGACATTGACAGCCAGATAGAGAGCGAAATGCGAAGTCCCGCCCCGGACCATGTGAAGATATCGCAGCTCAAGCGCCAGAAACTGCAGATCAAGGACACGATCGCGCAGATGGGACCGGACGCCCGAGCGTAAAGGCGCCCGCGCTTAAGCGCTAACCCACCTTGAACCGCCGCGCCTGCGAGGCGTAGCCGTGCCAGTCGCGGTTGCGCCGCCTTCGCGGCTGCCGGACGGCGGGCTTCTTCCCGCGAGGCTTCTTGCCCCGCATCTTCAGGGACGCATCATTCAGCGCCCACAGGTCCGCGGTGTTCGCCAGCACCTCTTCGCCGAGGTCGATGGCGGTCTGCAAGACGGGCAGGGGCGTGTTGCGCCAGGCAGGTCCTTGGATCGCCTTCCGCCACATCATGCCGAACGCATTGTCCAGCAGGATGCGCGCGAAGCAGTGGTCCAGATAGACGGGCCAGTCCTTGCGGCGCCGCGCCGCGCGCGGCAGGCGCTGCTCCACCAGCGTGCGCCAGCGGTCGCGCAGCTCCGCCTCTTCCTCGCTGGTCTCGTCGAACATGAAATAGATCACCGCGTTCTCCCCGAACTCCGTGCGAGCCGGGATACCTCTCTCCCTACGCGCGACGGACAGCGGCAGTTGCCGCGCCTCTCTAGGAGTCAGAGCGCGAGTCCCGTGACAAGCCCGCGTTGCAGTGCGGAATCAAATGTTGTGCATCCCGGACGGCCGCCGCGCGCCGTGAAACGGTTCTGTGACATACGCTGTCATAAAGCTGTCATTTTTCTGTTGACCTTGTCACACACTGTGTCACATAAGCTTCATACAAGAGCCACGCGCTTTGAAGCCGATAGAGGCGCGACGGACCGTCCTTGCGAAGGTCCCGCAGGCAGACAGAAGAATTCGGCGCAGACTCCGAAAGCGCTCGCCATGAAAGCCACTCTTCTCGCCGCCACGATCACCGCCACGCTCGCGCTGGCCTCTACCGCACAAGCCAACGAAACCTTCGGCAACCCGGCTCTCGCGGACGGATTGTCCTCCATTCCGGCCAGCCTGCAACAGACGCTGAGCCAGTGCCTGTCGGAAGACAGCTCCTCACGCGCCATCCGGGCCTGCACGAAAACGATCCGCGCCTCCGCCCCCAATGCCGACGCGCGCGCGCACCTCTACACGCGCCGAGCGCTGCACAAGATGGCGCTGGGCCGCTTCGACGATGCGGCGGGCGACTTCGACCGCGCCGCCGATCTGTCGGGCAATGACGATCTGGGAACGCTGGGCCAGGGCTTCGCCGCTATGATGGACCAGGACCTGACGACCGCCATGGCCAGCTTCGAAAGCAGCAACGACAACGCCGCAACGGCTCCGCTGGCGGAATACGGCCTCGGCCTGACCTACCAGATGGCGGGGGATTCCGACGAAGCGCGCAAGGCATACGAGCGCGCGCTGGAACTGCGCCCCGGCTGGACCGCCGTCAGCGAGCGCGTGGAGCAGCTGGACGTCCAATAGATACATGGCGAACCCGGCCGGTTGAGCCGGGGCGTCCTCATCGCACTCATGGCCTGCCCTTCGGGGCGGGCCTTTTTCTTGCCTGTGGGAAAGCGGGGTCGGCCCCGTCATTGAACCTTCACGAGTCTTTTACGGAAGCGACACCGTTTCATAGCCCGTGCGTCACAATCGAATGGTGATGGCATCCGCGCAAGGCGTGGGCCGTCCGGACCGATTCCGAACCAGCCTTCGCGCGATGATTGTCCGTTCTCCGTGAGGCTCCCTGCCATGTTCAACCCCTTCCAAACCCCGCAGCTCAAACTGGCGCTTCTCGCCACGGCTGCCGGTCTCGTCCTGTCCGCTTGCGGCGGGTCCTCCGTCTCGTCCCCGGGCGATGCCGGACCGATCACCATCAACCCGCCCGCCACGCCGACGCCCCCGCCCGCGACGGGCAACACGACGGTGAACCTGGTCGGCGCGAATGGTTGCGACGCGGGCACGACGCAGACGACGATCACTACCGGACCCGCCGGAAGCCAGACGGATGTCGTGGCTTGCGCGATCTCCGGCACCATCACGACCAACCTGACGCTCAGCGCCGACAATGGCTACGCGCTCGACGGTCCGGTCTTCATCGGTGAAGATGGCGGCGCGAACGCGACGATCACCATTCCGGCGGGCACGACGATCTTCGGCGCGCAGGGCCAGGACTACCTCGTCATCACGCGCGGCTCGCGCATCAATGCGCGCGGCACCCAGACCGAGCCGGTCATCATGACCTCCATCGAAGACGTGGCGGGCACGGTCGATCCCGTCAATGACCGCGGCCTCTGGGGCGGTCTGATCATCAACGGTTTCGCGCCCATCAATGATTGCATCGACGGCACGGCTGCGGGCGGTTCCGCCCAGTGCGAGAAGTCGGGCGAAGGCTCTTCGGGTCTGTTCGGCGGCAACAACGCGGCGGACAATTCCGGCACGCTGGAGTTCATGCAGGTCAAGTTCGCAGGCAACCTCATCAACGACCAGGACGAGCTGAACGGCATCGCCTTCCAGGGCGTCGGCGCCGGTACGACTTGCAACCACATCCAGGTCCACAACAATGCCGATGACGGCGTGGAATTCTTTGGAGGCAACGTCGTGTGCGACTTCGTTGTGCTGACTGGCATTGGCGACGACAGCCTCGACTGGACGGATGGCTGGCAGGGCGGCGCGCAGTTCGTCCTTGTCGAGCAGGGCACGGGCGCGGGCGACCGGGGCATCGAAGGCGATAATCGCGGCTCCAACAACTCGCTGACGCCGACGTCCGACCCGCTCATCTCCAACTTCACCTTCCTGGGCGGCGATGCGGGCGACACGGGCATCGTGGTCCGCGCGGGCACGCAAGGCCGCCTGATCAACGGCATCATCGCGGGCTGGCAGGATGCGGGCGTGGACGTGGACGACCAGTCCACGCTGGACAATGTCGCGGACGGCACGCTGTCCTTTGCGTCGCATTTCTTCGACAATGCCGACAATGTGGAGAGCGGTGACAGCTCCGAGACGTTCGACCTCGACGCCGCGCTCGCGGGAAGCCCGAACATCGTCCTGGGCAACAGCTCGCTTGTCGACAGCTACTTCCCCGGCCAGGCCGAACAGGGCGTCACCGCGACCGACCCGGCAGCGGCAGGGTTCGACACGGTCGACTATATCGGGGCCTTCTCCCCGACCGAGACGCCCGACAGCAACTGGGCACAGGGCTGGACCTTCGGCCTGTTCGAGAGCCCCACGGAATGCCCGGCCGGTACGCTGGCGACGGGTGACGTGGTCGGCGGCACGGCTATCTGCTCGCTGACGGGCACGATCACCGAGAACGTCCGCCTGAACAACAACTTCATCTACCAGATCGAAGGCGCGGTCTTCGTTGGCGAAGACATTGGCGGCGACGGCGCAGCGCCCATCGCGGACCGCAGCTCCGCCATCCTGACCATCGATGCGGGCACGACGATCTTCGGCGCGCAAGGCCAGGACTATATCGTTGTCTCGCGCGGCTCGCAGATCCGCTCCAACGGCACGCGCACCGCGCCGGTCGTCATGACGTCGCGCGCCGAAGTCTTCGGCACGGCCGACCTGGCCAATGACCGAGGCCTCTGGGGCGGTCTGATCCTGAACGGCCGCGCGCCGATCAATGACTGCATCGACGGCACGGCAACGGGCGGAACGGCCCAGTGCGAAAAGTCGGGCGAGGGGTCTTCGGGCCTCTTCGGCGGCAATGTTTCGGACGACAATTCCGGCAACCTGTTCTTCACCCGCGTCTCCTTCGCAGGCAACCTGATCAACGACCAGGACGAGCTGAACGGCATCGCCTTCCAGGGCATCGGCTCCGGTACGCAGGTCGACTTCATCCAGGTCCACAACAATGTCGATGACGGCGTCGAGTTCTTCGGCGGAACGGTCAATGCCAGCCACGTCCTGCTGACGGGCATCGGCGACGACAGCCTCGACTGGACCGACGGCTGGCAAGGCAACATGCAATACGTCATCGTGGACCAGTCCGACGATGTCGGCGACCGGGGCATCGAGGGCGACAACCGCTCCTCCAACAACTCGCTCACGCCGCGCTCCAATCCCACCATCGCCAACCTGACCTTCGTCGGCGGCGCGGGCGGCGACACGGGCGTGGTCCTGCGAGCCGGAACCAACGCGGCGCTGTTCAACGGCATCGTGACCGGCTTCCAGGACGCAGGCTTCGACATCGACGACGCCTCCACGGCGGCCGAGGCGACCTCCGGCAACATCACGCTGAACAGCCTGCTGATCGCGGGCAACACGGCCGACCTGGAAAGCGACGACACGGCGCAGGACGCCGCGCAGGACGCCGTCGTCGCGGCGGGGTCCAACGTCGTCATCGGCGGTGCGACCACCATCGCGGACGAAAGCTACGTTCCCGGCGCGCCGGAAGCGGCCATCCCCGCGACCGACGTCAGCACCATCGACCCCTTCTTCGACGCGACCGGCTATATCGGCGCGGTCGAGGATGCGAACGACGACTGGTACCAAGGCTGGACACTGCTGGTCGACCAGTAGGCCTCTTGCAGGACCCGGGGCGCGAGCGTTCCGGGTCCTTCCATTCCAAACACAATAACAAGACACACAAGGGATCGCACCGTGACCGATATTGCGACCACACGCTCCACAGGGGTGATGCGCCCCGCGCTCGCCGCCCTGCTGCTCGGCTCCATCCTCTCCGCCCCCGTGGCGGCTTTCGCGCAACAGACGACCTCGTCCCCCACGGGTCCGTCCATCGCGCAGACGCCCACCATCGAAGACGAAGTCGTCGCCGTTGGCACCTTCATCCCGAACGAGAAGAAGATCACGTCGGAAATCACCTCCGTTCTGGACGAAGACACGTTCGCGCAGATCGGCGCGGGCGCCATCGCATCGGCGCTGACCCGCGTGACCGGCCTGTCGCTCAGCCAAGGCAAGTTCGTGATCGTCCGCGGCTTGAACGAACGCTACGCCGCCGCCACGCTGAACGGCGCGCCGCTGCCGTCGCCGGAACCTTTGCGCCGCGTCGCACCGCTCGACCTGTTCCCCACATCGGTCCTGGCCGACGTGGTCGTGCAGAAGACCTACAGCCCGGAATTCTCCGGCGAATTCGGCGGCGGGGCGATCAATCTGCGCACCCGCGCCCTGCCGGAAGAGCGCTTCCTGGAGCTGTCGCTCAGCACGTCCTACAACACGGCCACGAGCCTGCGCGAAGGCCTGACCTATCCGGGCAGCGGCACGGATTTCCTCGGCTTCGATGACGGTCTGCGCGACCTGCCGCCGCTGGATGCGAACGGTGTCCCGACGGAGAACTTCGACACGTTCGACACGCTCGTTTTCTCCCGCGCCGACACGCTTCCGCTGAACGGCGGTGGCCGTATCTCGGCGGGCGACCGGTTCGACTCGGACGGCGGGCAGAGCATCGGCGTGCTGGCGACCATCGGCTACGACAATGGCTGGCAGACGCGCCGGGGCCAGAGCAACAGCGCGAACATCGGGGCCAACGGAGAGCTGAACCTGCTCGACGGCGGCTTCCAGGAATCGACCGAGAATTCCATCTCGCTGAACGGCCTGCTGGGCGTCGGCGTGGAGTTCGACGAGAACAATACGGTGCAGCTCGTGGGTCTCGCCACGCGCCAGACGTCCGCCGAAGCCCGCTCCTTCATCGGCACCGCCGACCAGGGCAACAACATCCTGCGCCAGGACTTCACCGAATTCTTCGAGCGCGAAGTCTATATGGGCCAGCTGCTGGGCGAGCACTTCCTGCCGAAGTTCAACGATGCCGAGCTGACCTGGCGTGCCTCCTACGCCAAGGCGGGCCGCGACGCGCCGTATGAGCGCCGGGTGAACTACGAGAATTTCGAGGACGGACGCGGTTTCCGCTTCCAGTTCAACCGCCTGGGCATCACGTCGAACCAGCTGACCTTCTCGGACCTGGACGACACGACCGTGGATCTCGGCCTCGACCTTGCCGTGCCGATCGCCTGGGGCGACCGCGATCTGGAACTGAAGGTCGGCGGGGCCTATCTCGACAAGTCGCGCGACAGCGTCCAGTCGGACTTCTTCTACTTCGGCGTCATCCCGCAGGAACTGCGCGACGCCCGGATCGACCAGATCTTCTCCGACGCCGTGGTGGATGCGGGCATCCTGGAAATCCGCCGCGTGCCGACGGGCCAGTTCCCCGACCTGTCCTTCGCGGACCTCGAAACCTTCGGCGCCTACGCCTCGCTGGAAGCGGAGATCATCCCCGACCTGCGCGTGACCGCCGGTCTCCGCTACGAGGACGGACGCCAGGACACGGCCGTCGCCCAAGCACTGGTCCAGGATTCGTTCTTCCAGTTCGACCCAGTCGACGAGAACTACATCCTTCCAGCCGTCACGGCGACCTACACGTTCGAGGACTGGCAGTTCCGCCTGGCGGCATCCAAGACGATCAACCGCCCGCAATTCCGCGAACTCACCCCGTCCATCTTCATCAACACGGACACGGATGACCGCTTCATCGGCAACCCGTTCCTGGAGAACAGCGAGAGCACGAACTTCGACGCGCGCCTGGAATATTATTTCGGGGCCAACCAGTTCTTCACCATCGGCGGTTTCTACAAGGACCTGACCAACCCGATCGAAGAATTCATCTTCAACGGCCTGGGCGAGAGCAACGCGACGAGCTTCATCAACGCGCCGAGCGCGGAGCTCTACGGCATCGAGGTCGAGTTCGAGCGCAAGTTCCTGATCTCCGACGACCTGCCGGTCGTGGGCGGCTGGTTCGGCGGGCAGGATTTTGTCGTCCGCTCCAACTACACCTTCACGGACAGCTCCGTTTCGGCCGACGGCAACGTCAACATCGTGCCGCCCAGCGTGGACCCGTCCCTGGGCGTCGTCCCGGTCGTGCTGCCAGCCGCGGGCCTCTACTCCGACGGCCGCCAGCTGCAGGGGCAGAGCGACCATCTGGTGAACATCCAGCTGGGGATCGAGAACTACGATGCGGGCTGGGATGCGTTCCTGCTGCTGAACTACACGTCGCAGCGTATCCGCGCCGTGGAAGACCGCTCCAACGGCCTGCCGTCCATCGACGAGCAGCTGCCGCTCAGCCTCGACTTCGTGCTGAACGTACCGTTCGAGCTGCGCGGCGGGGACTACGAGTTCGGCTTCAAGATCCAGAACATCCTGGACGACAAATACGAGGCCTTCCAGGAACTGGGCGACTCGCGCATCGTCACGGACGACTACAATATCGGCATGACCGTCGCGGCGAGCCTGAAGCGCAGCTTCTAGGAATCGTCTCAAGGCAAAAAAGAAGCCCTCCCGGTTTGTGCCGGGAGGGCTTTTTCGTTTGGCAGTGGAGAGGCGTCAGTCCTTGTCGTTCAAGCCCAGCTTCTCCTCGATGCCGATGTCGAATTCCGGCATCGGATCGTCGCGCGTGGCGTCCTCGGCCAGATACGTGTCCATCCAACGCATCAGGCGGTACGCATAGTCCAGACGCGCGGCGGAGCGGCGGTTGCCGTGGCCTTCGCGCGGGTAGAATACCAGTCGCACGGGCGTGTCGGTCCGCACCTTCATGGAGCGGTAGAGCTCCATGGACTGGCTGGGATGGACGCGCGTGTCCTGCTCGCCATGCAGGATCAGGGTCGGCGTGGTGGACTTGCCCGCGTGGAAGACGGGCGAGCGCTCGATCAGGTTCATCCAATTGTCTTCCCACGGCCATTTCAGCGAGTGGACCAGCTTCATCTCGTTGGGGATGTCGGACGTTCCGAACTTCGACACCTGGTTGGAGATGGCAACGAACGGCACGGCGGCCGCGAAATGCTCGGACTGCGCCGTCGCGCCCCACATGGAGGCGTAGCCGCCATAGGAGCCGCCCGTGATGCCTGTGCGGTCGCCGTCCACGATGCCCGCTTCGACGAGGGCGTCCTTGGCGTCCACCAAGTCGTTGAACTCCGCGCCCGCATAGTCGCCCTGGTGCTCCTTGGCGTAGGCGACGCCGCGTCCGGTGGAGCCTCGGTAGTTCGGGTAGAAGACGGCGTAGCCATCGCCCGCGCCGAACTGGCCGGGGCGGGAATAGGCCGTGACCCAGCCGTCGGAGTCGTGCGCTTCCGGCCCACCGTGCACCGTCATGATCAGCGGCCAGCCGCCTGCGGGCTTCGTGCCGCTCGGCGTGACCAGCACGCCTTCGACCGTCCGGCCGTCGCGTGCTGTGAAAGAGAACGCCTCCTGCGGGTGCAGATCGATGCCGGACAGCCATTCATTGTGGTTGGTCAGCTTGCGGATCGCGCCTGCGTTCAGCGTGAAGACCTCGCGCGGGTGGGCGGGGCTGTCGGCGGTGAAGAAGATGCGCCCATCCGCGCCCACTTCGGCGGCGCGAACCACGATGTCGTCTGGCGTCGGCAGAGTGCGTTCCTCGCGTCCGTTCAGGTCGTAGGCGACCAGCGCGCTTTCCACGCCCCGGTGCGCATTGGCCAGGATGGTGTCGTCGTCCATCCAGTCCACGTCCTGAATGTGCTGCAGCGCGTCCGCCGTCAGCTGGCGGAACGAGCCCGTGCGCAGGTCGCCCACCATCAGCACGCCCGTGGACGTGTCGGCAATGTCCGTTCCGGCCAGGAAGGCCACGCGGCGGCCGTCCGGCGAAATCTCGTATCCGCCGAGCTTGCCGGGCGTCGCGATCTCTGTGCGGACCGTGCCCGTGCGTGCGTCGATGACCTGAAGGCGGGTCTTCATGATCGTGTCGTCCACCAGCGACGTCGGCGCGGCGGCCGCCACCAGCGTGCCGCCGTCGCGCGACAGCTCCAGGCTCGTGACGTGCTTGTCGGTGTAGAGCGGGGTGGCTTCGGCGTCCCCGGCTCCCAGCGACACTTTCCAGAGGCCCGCCAGATCGCGGTCTTCCTCATAGGCATAGGCGTCGAAGCCCTTGTCCTTCAGCGCCTTGCGGTCCTCGCCCTTGGGCGTGGCGACGAAGTAGAGCGTGCGGCCGTCCGGCGAAACGGCGTAGTCGCCGATGCTGCTTTCGAACTCGAAGACCTTCTCGGCTTCGCCTCCGGCCAGGCTGATCCGGTAGAGCGCGCTCGCCTTGTCGTCGCCCCGACGGGTCACGAAGTGCAGCGTCCGCCCATCGGCGGAGAAGCTGACCCGGCCCACGCTGCCGTCGGCGGAGGTGAAGGCGACAGGGTTGGCATTGGGGCGTTTCACATAGAGGCGGCTCTTCGCCGTGCCGTCTTTTTCGCCCGTATGCAGGTCCGGGCTCTTGGACACGGTGTAGGCGATGGTCTGACCATCCGGCGACACGCTCAGCCCGCCTGCATTCTGGATCTTGGCCAAGTCCTCGATTTCCATGGGAGCGGCAAGGGCCGGGGCGGCCGCGAGGGCGAGAACCGACGCGACGCCGGCAAGCAGATGAGTGGGCTTCATGGATGGACCTTTCGGAAGGCGGAGAAACGTTATGGTTATCACACCCTTAACAAGAGCCTTGGGAGAGTGAAAGGCGAGGTCGCGAAATGGTGATGTGCGGCCATTTTGACGTTTGGGCGCAAAATCCCTATATGAGGAGCATGATGAGAACAGTTCTGTCCGGTCTTGCCCTGTCCACCGCCTTGCTGGCCCTGCCGGCGGCTGCGTGCGACATGCACGGCGTGAACGGAATGCACTGGACACCCATGTCGCAGTGGCAGAACTTCTCGCCGCGCCAATCCTTCATCGACCCGGCCTTCGCCAATGATGACGAGATGCGCCAGGATACGGTTCCGACGACGGTTCCGCCCGCCCGTCCGCGCCCGACCTTCGCCAATGCGGCGAACAAGGCGGCCTTGTCCGCCAAGTCCAAGCTGGGCCTGAAGCTTGCCCCCAAGACCGAGACCGCCAAGGTGGAAGAGACGGTCGAGGAAGAGTGGAAGCCCAAGCTGATCGTGCGTCAGACCTCGCTAGAATCGCACACTCAACCCGTCCGATAGGCTGCGCTTGAGCGCGAGTCCGGCCGGAACGAGGCCGAGCAGCGCCGCCACCAAGGTCACGGCGCCGATGATGCCGAGGTCGTAGAGACCCGGTAGAAGGTTGATCCCGCCCATGTCGAACCGCGCCTCCAATAGAGGACGGAAGACGGCCAGCCCCCCATAGAGCAGCACGATACCCAGCGCCGCGCCGATGAAGGCCAGCAGCGCGGCCTCGCTGACCAGCAGCGCCACGATGTGCCGTCCGCGCGCCCCGACGGACCGCAGGATCGCCATCTCCCGCCTGCGCTCGTTCAGGCTGGTCAGGATGGACGTCAGAATGCCGATCAGTCCGACCGCGATGACGAAGGCCGCAATGGCGGACAGGGCGCGCTCCACGACGGAAACGATGTTCCAGAGCTGGCTGAGCGCCACGCCCGGAATGACGG
>CAYULR010000042.1:0-1853 GCA_964445685.1 uncultured Algimonas sp. | reverse complement strand
CTTGGAGCGGTTCGCGCGCATAGGTGTTCAGGGCTCTTTGCAGGCGCAGCGTCTGCACGCGCGACGTCGCGCCCACCAGCATGGCAGTGATCGATTCGGGCTGCAGCTCCATCCCGCGCAGCCGTTCCGGTGTCGCGAGGCGGCTCATGGGCGTGGGCGTTCCGTCCTGCCACCCGGCATGGATGGCCTCGATCGCGCCCAGGCTGACATAGAGCGAGCGGTCCACGGGCGTGCCCGTGGGGGCGAGCACGCCGACGACGCGGAAGGGCTTGTCGTCATGATTGACGAAGCTCGTCGCGCCGAGGCCGTGCGAAAGCGTCAGCGTCGTGCCGACCTCGTAGCCCAGATCCCGCGCCACCCGCGCGCCCAGCACCACGTCGAACAGATCGTCGAACAGCTCGCCATCCGCAAAAGACAGAGGCCGCGAGTCGCCGTAGCGGTAATGCTCGAAATACGCATCCGTCGTCCCGACCACGCGGTAGCCGCGGTGCGAATCGCCTAGGCTGATCGGCACGGTCCAGCCCACGTCGGGCCGCGCGGCGATCTCCTCATAGGTCTCCCACGTCATGTTGTTGGTCGGATCGCCGATCTGGAAGACGGAATAGAGCACGAGGTTGATGGGGCTCGACCGCGCGCCGACGATCAGGTCCGTATCCGTGATGGTGCGTTCGAAACTGGTCCGCGCGCCCTGACGGATGGACTCGACAGCGGCAAACAGCAGCACGGCCGTCGCGATGGACAGCACGGTCAGAAGTGCCGTCATCCGCCGCGCCCAGAGCGACCGCAGCGCAAGGCGCAGAATGGTGAAGCCGCTCATGCCGTCACCTCTTTGGGCCGGGTCAGGTCCGCCATGTCCACGCTCCGGTCGAAATGGGAGGCCAGCGTCGCATCGTGGCTGACGAAGAGAAGGCTGGAGCCGAAGCGCTGCCGCTGTTCGTCCAGCAGGTCGATGAAGCGGTCGCGATTGTCATGGTCCAGCGCCGAGGTCGGTTCGTCCGCGATGATCAGGTCCGGCCCGCCGATCAGGGCGCGCGCAACGGCGACGCGCTGCTGCTGGCCCACGCTCAGCTCGCTGACGGGGCGGGACAATTCCGTGTCCGTCAGGCCCAGCGCCAGGACAAGCTCGCGCGCCGTGGCGTCCGGGCTCTTGTCCAGCCGGGATCTGCGCCGCGCGGAAAACCGGCAGGGCAGGGCGGCGTTCGCGACGACCGACAGGTAGGGCAGCAGGTTGAACTGCTGGAAGATAATGCCGAGGTGATCGACCCGCGCGGCGTCGCGCCGGGCCGCGCTCAAGGTCGTCAGGTCCTCACCGCACAGCGCGATCGTGCCGTCGCGCGGAACCAGAATGCCGCCGATCAGGCCCAGCAGCGTGCTCTTGCCCGTGCCGGACGCGCCGCGCAGGAAGACGCTCTCCCCGCGCGCGATCTCCAGCCGGTCGATGTCGATCAGCGTCTGGTCGGGCGTGTAGCCGAAGCGGACCCCCTCCAGCCGCAGGACAGCCTCAGTACTCATACGGCTCAAGTTTGGAGAGCTTCAGCTCGTAGGCGCTGTTGGCCATGTCCGTATCGAACCGCCCGGTCTTCATCTCGCCTTCCAGCCAGACGGGCTCGTAAATGTCCGGAATGGAGGCAGGCGGGTTGGCCGTGACGAAGACGATCTGGTTGGGCGGCGGCGGCGGGGAGTGCAGGCACGCGCCGAAATAGGGCACCAGCAGGAACTCGCTGTGCTCGGCATCCGCGCTGAAATCGAGCGGCACGATATAGCCCGGCAGGCGGATCGTCATGCCGTCCAGCTCGTCCACCACGTTGAAGGTGCCGATCTGGGTCATCGTGTCCATATCGCTGCCCTCGTCT
>CAYULR010000041.1:2107-13773 GCA_964445685.1 uncultured Algimonas sp. | reverse complement strand
AGGTTTGCGACGAACGATTTCATCGTTCTTAGACCCCTTACGGGGACGCAAACCTATGGGGCTAGGCAAAGCCCTTAAACTTATCCTTGAACTTGGACACGCGGCCGCGGTCGCTGATGCGGGCTTCGCCGCCGGTCCAGGCCGGGTGCGTCTTGGGGTCGATGTCGAGGGTCAGCGTGTCGCCCTCTTTGCCCCAGGTGGAGCGCGTTTCGTAGGTTGTGCCGTCCACCATCTTCACGGTGATGGTGTGGTAATCGGGATGGCCGTCTTTTTTCATGGGTCTTCTCTATGTTGGGTACGGCAGGCAGCTTTGTTGGGTCCTACCGCTGTGAGCGGGCACATAGGCGGGAGGCCTGCGAGGGTCAAGCCGGGGCGGCACTCCTGGTCTGGAGGAGGTCCCACCGGTTGCCGAAGGGGTCCTCGAAGACGGCAACCGTCCCGTAGGCCTCGTGGCGCGGGGTTTCGACGAAATGCACGCCGGCGTTCGCCAGCCTCCGGTGGTCGGCTTCGAAATCGTCCGTGTTCAGGAAGAGGAAGACCCGGCCGCCCGACTGGTTTCCTATGGCCGCCTGTTGTCCGGGCGTCGCGGCCTTGGCCAGCAGGAGCCCGCATCTCTCCGCTCCCGGCCCCCGGGGTCTCACGACGACCCAGCGTTTCGTGTCGGACAGTCGCGTGTCCTCCACGCATTCGAACCCCATTGTCCCGACATAGAAGTCGAGCGCCTCGTCATAGTCCGGAACGACAAGACTTATGAGTGAGAGGTGCTGCAGAGATCTACGCCGTCCCCGATACATACACTTCCGGCAGAAACTCCGCGCCTGCCGTCAGCGCGTCGAGCTCCGGCAGGATGTCCCGGACCACGGTGACCAACTCCCGCAGCCACGCTTCCACCACCGCGTTGGTGCGCTCCGGCTTGTCGAGCAGGCGGAAGGTGAGGTGGGCGAGGCGGGCGTGGGATTGCCCGCCGACAACGGCGTGGTCCAGCGTGTGGGCGTAGGCCTTGACCGAAGACGGGTTGAAGCCCTGGTCGATGGCGGTGCGGCTGAGCGCGGACAGAAGCTCGATTACGCGCGGGTCGTTGCCGAGCGAGTGCGCCACGACGAGGTGCGGCACTATCTGACCCGGTCGTTGAGCAGCGGGAAGATCGTCTCGTTGGCGCAGATGACGTCGCCCGTGTGCAGCAGGTCGCCGCCCGACAGGCTCTCGACCTGCAGGCCCGCTTCGCGCGCGATGACCAGCCCAGCCGCCACGTCCCAGGGCGCAAGGCCGCGTTCCCAGAAGCCATCGTAGCGCCCGGCCGCCGTCCAGGCGAGGTCGAGGCTGGCGGCGCCAAAGCGGCGTACGCCCGCGCTGGTGCCCATGACCTGGTGCAGCTCCTTCAGGAACTTGGCGTGGCCCGGACGGCCCTTGAAGGGCACGCCCGTGGCGAAAATGCAGCCCGCGAAGTCGGTGCGCTGCGAGGGTTTCAGCTTCCGGTCGCCGCCGCCGCGCGTGCCGTCATTGATGTAGGCCCCGCGGCCTTTTTCCGCGAACCACATATCGTCCGTGACCGGATTGTAGACCATGCCGGCGACGAGCTCGCGCGGGTTGCCGTCGATCTCGCGCTCCAGCGCGATGGAGATGGCGAAGTGCGGGATGCCGTGCAGGAAGTTCGTGGTGCCGTCGAGCGGGTCGATGATGAAGCGGTGCGACTTGTCGGACCCTTCGATCTCGCCCGCTTCCTCCATCAGGAAACCGTAGCCCGGACGGGCGCGGGAGAGTTCTTCGTGGATCACGCTTTCGGCCTTGCGGTCGGCGCGCGAGACGAAGTCCGCCGGTCCCTTGCGGCTGACCTGCAGCGTCTCGACTTCGCCGAAATCGCGCAGCAATCCGCGCGACGCCTTGCGCGCCGCAGATTGCATGATGCCCATGATGGCCGACATTCCGCTCATCGTTTTTCTCTTGTCAAAAGGTGTGAAGCGGCGCGCCCTAACGCGCCGCGCGCCCGAAAGCGACCCTTCACTTCATCAGCTTCGGCAGGGCGAGGCGCACGGCAAGCGCAATGGCCAGCCCGGTGACGGCCGCCCAGAGGCGCTCCACGCCGAACAAGTGTTCCAGCCCGAAGGCGACCGCCGCGAGGATGAGGATCGGGATGAGGCGCAGGATGGCGAGGCGTTTGCCGAGGTTTTCAGTCATCTTCGTCTGTCTCCTGGGGGCTGGAAGGGCGGCGCTTGCCCGCCCAGCTTTCGCGGGCTTCCGGGCCGAGCGCGGTTCTCATGCCCTCGCTCGCGGCCCCGCTCGCTTGCCTGAATGAATACCAGCCGATCCACGCCGTCATCGGAAGCGAGAAGATGACACCGAAAACGGCAGCGGAGGTCAAGTCGAAAGGCGTACCGCTCTCCCACGCCCTGTAGCCTTCAGTGGCGCCGCCGAACATCGCCGCCATTAGGACGAAGGTCAGAACAAGGCGCAGGAAGGACGGGCGTTTGAAGGCTTTATCCATGCTGAGTTCCTTCGATCGTTCCTTTGGCAATGGGCCTCCAGGCGCGGTGCGATGGGACCCGCTTCACGCCTGCAGACAGGCTGCATTCCCGCCTGCGCGGGGAGGGCCGAAGAGTGGGACCGACAGCGATGCCTAGTCGCTCGCGCGCGTCACGTAGCTGCCGTCTTCCGTATTGATCACCAGGCGCTCGCCCGTGCCCACGAAGGGCGGGACGGATGTGCGCACGCCATTGGTCAGGATGGCGGGCTTGAAGGAATTGGCGGCCGTCTGGCCCTTCACGACGGGCTCGGTCTCGGCGACTTCCAGCGTCACCTGGTCGGGCAGGCCGACGCCGATGGGCTTGTCTTCGTAGAACTCGACTTCGACTTCCATGCCGTCGGACAGGTAGACCGCGCGGTCGCCGATGAAGTCGCGCTCCAGCATGATCTGCTCGTAGGTTTCGGAGTTCATGAACACCGCCATGTCGCCTTCGTCATAGAGGTATGTATGCGGCTTCTGATCGAGGCGCACGCGCTCCACCGTCTCGGACGCGCGGAAGCGCTCGTTCAGCTTGCGGCCGTCCATCAGGTTCTTCAGCTCCACCTGGTTGAACGCCCCGCCCTTGCCGGGTTTCACGTGCGAGCATTTCACCGCGACCCAGAGCGCGTCATTATGCTTGATGATGTTGCCGGGCTTAATCTCGTTGCCGTTCATTTTCATGGGGTTCGGGTCCTTGGAAGGGGGATGTGCGTTGCGGCGCGCCTAACAGAGGCGGGGCAGGGCGTCCATGAGAGGAGCTATGGTAGCAACGGGTCGCCCCGGTATGTATCGAACAGATCATGCCAGTTCGGGTTCAGGTCCTCGATGAGTTCGTCCTTCCAAACGCGACGCCAGCGCTTGAGGTGTTTTTCGCGAAGGATGGCTTCGGACGGGTTGGAGAACTCCTCGACGTGGACGAGGCGGAAGATCTTGTATTTCCAGACATGCGCGCTCCCGCGTCCTTCGCGATGTTCCATGACGCGGAAGACGATGTCGTTTGTCACGCCGATGTAGATTGCGCCGAACGGAGCGGAGGCAAGGATGTAGACGAAGTAGGTTCGCTGCATAATGAGGAGCTATCACCGAGCAGGGGCGCACCTCGCATCGTCAGATATCGAAACGCTAAATAGGTGTCATCCCGGCCAAGGAGCGAAGCGACGCAGAGCCGGGACCCAACGCCGCCGAGCCACGCCAGCGTTTTTGTTTTCCGTTAGGTCCCGGCTCTGCGCGGCTACGCCGCTTGGCCGGGATGACAAGCATTACGTCAACCGCAGCGACCCGCCCTCACGCGTAATCCCGAACCGCGCCTTCGTCTCCGCCCGGTAGGTCTCGCTCAGCACCGTGTCGACGGCCACGAACTCGGCTTGCGCGCCGTCGCGCGTCAGCGCCAGGTCGATATAGCCCTTTCCCTCCGGGTCGTGATGCGTGACCATCGGGTTACGCTCCCGGATCAGGCGCGAATAGGTCGCCCCTTCCGGTCCGAAATAGGTCGAGGCGCCCGGCGAGGTCACGGCGTTGGTGCCGAGTTCCACGCCCATGCGGCGGCCCGCGCCGTCGCGCAGCTCGTTGGCCCACCATTCATGCGTATCGCCGGTCAGCACGATCAGGTCCGTCGCACCCGCATCCTGCATGGCGGTGTAGAACCGCTCGCGCGCGGCCGGGTAGCCGTCCCACGCATCGAGGTTCAGCGGGATGTCGAGCGTGGACAGGGCAATGAAATCGCGGATAGGCGGGAAGACTTTCTCGATCTCCGCAATGGCGGGCGAGGCCGCGATGGGCGAGAGGTTCGGCGCGGTGACTTCGGCCAGGATGATCTGGTTCGCCAGCACCCGCCAGCGCGTGCCGCCCTCGACCGAGGCGCGCATCGTCTGCGCCAGCCGTTCACTTTGCGCGCGGCCCAGCAGTTCGCGGCGCTCATCGACCAGGTCGACGGTCTTGAACCGGGTCAGCCCGTCCGGCGTGGCCAGCGTGGGACCGATCTTGGCGTAGTCCAGCTGTTCGGACCGCGCCATCAGCCGGGTTTCCAGCGTCGCCAGCGTGACCAGGTCGCCCCATTGGAAATCACGCAGCAGGCTCTCCGCCGCCGTGCCCGGTGCGGGGGCCCGCACGGGCATCCATTCATAGTAGGCGCGCAGGGCGGCAGCGCGGCGCTCGTCCCAGTCGCCTTCGGACAGGTCGTGGTTCTCCGCCCCGTTCTCCCAGCTATTGTTCGATGTCTCGTGATCGTCCCAGATCGGAATGAGCGCGTGGGCGGCGTGCATGGCCTGGCTGCCCGCGTCCGACTTGTATTGGGCGTGGCGGGTCCGGTAGTCCGACAGGCTGACGATTTCGCGGTCGGGCGCGTGCTCCCGTCCCAGCCGCTTGGAGACCTCGCCGCCATATCCGGCCGTGGAGTATTCGTAGATGTAGTCGCCCAGATGGATGACGGCGTCCACGTCTTCCCGCCGGGCGATGGCGTCGTAGACGTTGAAGAAGCCGAACGCATAGTTGGAGCAGGACACGACCGCGAAGCGGGCGGCTTCGACCGATCCGACCGGGAGTGTGCGGCAGCGGCCCGTGGGCGACACCGCGTCGCCTGCGACGAACCGGTAGTGGTAGCGCCGGCCGGGCTGCAGGCCGGACACGTCCGCCTTCACCGTCCAGTCGCGCGCCGCGCTGGTGCGGACCGCGCCGCGGGCGGCGATGTTTGTGAAGCCCGCATCCTCCGCGACCTCGTAAAGCACGGAGACGGGACCGCCCGGGTCCGTGAGCGTCACGCGCGACCAGAGCAGGACACCGTCCGCCGCAGGTTCGCCCGACGCCACGCCGTGGTCGAAGCGGGCCCCGGTCAGTTCCGGGGTGCTGGCCCGGGTCGTGGCGCAGGCCGCAAGGCCCGTCGCAAGACCGCCCATTACGCCGCCTCGCAGCGCGTCGCGTCTCGATATGGTCATGGAGTCCCCCGACTGTGAATGTTATATCTCTCCGCCCAGAGAGCGCCAAGCGGCGGTGATGATGGCGGGACGGGTGATGAAGCCGTCCAGCTCCGCCAGGTCGGCGAGCGGGTCGGCCTCGATGATGGCTTCCAGGCTGTCCCCGGCGTCCTTGCGGGCGCGAACGCGGTTCAGGATGTCCTGCAGCTGGTCGCGCGCGCCTTGCAGTCCCGCCTTGTCCGTTACCAAGCCGTGGCCGGGGATGATGACCGTGTCGTCGTCGGACAGGGCCAGCGCCGCATCGTGCGAATCGATCATGCCCTGCATGTTGCCGCCGCTGTCGACGTCCACGAACGGGAACATGCCGAGGAAGAAGTTGTCGCCCATGTGTATGGTGTTGGCTTCTTCGAAATGGATGATGGAGTCGCCGTCCGTGTGGGCCGACGGCGTGTGGATGGCGCGGGCGGTCAGGCCGTTGAAGTGCAGGCTGGCTTCGTCCGTGAAGGTCACGACGGGCCACTGCTTTTCGTCGACGGCGTCGACCGTGCGGCCGAAGGCCTTGTTCTCGTAGGATGTGCCCATCCGGATGCGGACATTCTCGTGCGCCATGATCAGCGCGCCGGCTTCCGCCATTTCTGCGTTGGAACCCGCATGGTCTCCGTGCAGGTGGGTGTTGATGACGAAGAGCAGCTCGGCGTCCACGCCCGCGATCTGCTCCACGCGGTAGAGGATTTCCTCGGCGTTGCGGGAGAACTTGTCGTCCACCAGCACCACGCCGTCTTCACCGGACGACACGCCGATATTGCCGCCCGGACCGTAGAGCACGTGCAGCCCGTCCTTGATCTTCACGACCGACAGTTGCGGGTCGGCGGGCGCGGGGCGCGCGACCGTGTGGCTGTGCTGGTCGTGGGCGGAAGCCGCGAAGGGCAGGGCGGAGCCGAGCAACAGCGCGGCGGAGAGAAGGGCGGTTCTGGTCATGATGGTTTCCCCTGATATTTTTCTAGATATTTTCTAGGACGCCAGTGAGAGCCTCGCCCCCGGCGGCAAGACGCGGTCGGGGCAGGCATGGTTGTCGATGTGGGCGCGGATGTTGATCAGGACCTTTTCGCCCATTTCGCGCCGGCTCTCATGCGTAGCCGACCCGATGTGCGGGGCGAGAATCACGTTTTCGAGACCGAGAAGCGCGGGATGGGGCCGGGGTTCGTCCTCGTAGACGTCCAGCCCCGCCCCTGCGAGCCGTCCGTGGGACAGCGCGTCCGCCAATGCGGCCTCGTCCACGATGGCGCCGCGCGACGTGTTCACGAGGTAGCTGTCCGGCTTCATCACGGCGAGCGTGCGCGCGTCGATGATATGGCGCGTGGTGGGCGTCAGCGGCGCGTTGATGGACAGGATGTCGATCTCGGCCAGCATGTCCTCGAGCGTGTCGTGCCAGTTCGCGTCCAGCGCGCGCTCCAGCGTTTCCGGCGCGCGGTGACGGTTGTGGTAATGGACCGACAGGCCGAAGGCGTGGGCGCGGCGCGCCACCGCGCTGCCGATGCGGCCCATGCCCAGAATGCCCAGCCGCTTGCCGCGCACCCGGTGACCCAGCATGTGCGTCGGGCTCCACCCGTCGAACCCGCCAGCGCGCATGCAGCGGTCGCCCTCGACCAGGCGGCGCGGCACGGCGAGGATCAGCGCCATGGCGAGGTCCGCCGTGTCCTCGGTCAGCACACCCGGCGTGTTGGTCACGGTGATGCCGCGTTCGTGGGCGGCGGCGACATCGATATGGTTCGTGCCCGCGCCGAAATTGGCGATCAGGCGCAGCCGCGGCCCGGCGGCCGCGATGACGTCGGCGTCGATGCGGTCAGTCACGGTCGGCACGAACACGTCGCAATCGGCGATGGCGGCCTTCAGCTCCGCCTGGCTCATGGCGCGGTCTTCCGGGGGTAGGACGGTGTCGAACAGGTCGCGCATCCGGTCCTGCACGGACCGGGGAAGGGTGCGCGTCACATGAACCCTCGGCGGAGTTTCTGGGACACGTGGCGGGGATGCGGGCTCGGTTCGGGATGTCGCCATGCCCCTGATTGGACGCCGCCGCCGGGCAGAGCAAGCCCAAAGCCTCGACCGCCGCGACAAACCATGCCGTGGAAAAGGGATTTGCGCGGCACGGGATTAGCGCGCACGGTTAAGCAGGGCTTAACGCTGTTCTGCCAAGGGGACCGGATGTCGGAACGCATACGATACGACCTGCGCGGCCGCCCGGTGAAGCGCCGCAGCGCCCGGCGCAGGGAAGCGGGCCTGTCCCTGTCGGGCCTGTCCGTTCCGAGGCTCCCTTTTCCGAAGCTCTATCTTCCCATGTCCTCTCTTCCAGGGCTCTCCGCCACCTTGCCTTCGGCCGCGATGCCCCGGCGTCTGTGGATTCCGGCGGCGGGCCTCGGCCTGCTGCTCGTCGGCGGCGTGGCCGCTACGGCGGCCGACCGCGATGCGGGCGGCGTGATCGCGGCTCCGGCGCAGCCACTGCACACCTACGTCCAGGACGAACCGGCGATCGACATGCGCGCCAACACCGCCTTCGACGGGCTGCGCCATGTCGAGGCCAGCCAGACCCCGTCCGGCTTCGAGGTTCCGCGTTTCGTCAGCCTGAAGTTCGGCCGCGTCAACGCCCGCACGGGCCCGTCGCGCGACCATTCCATCGCCTACCAGTACCGCCGCCGGGGCCTGCCCCTGATCGTGGTGGCGGAGACGGAAATGTGGCGCAAGGTCCGCGACATGGACGGTGACGAAGCCTGGGTGCGAAAGCCCGCCCTGTCCGGCGAACGCCGCGCGCTGTTGAGCGGTGATGCAGTCTTGCACAGCCGCGCATCGGGTGCGTCCGGCATCGTCGCCCGCCTGCAGACCGGTACGCTGGTCGATGTGGAAGGCTGCGAAACGCCAGGCTTCTGCGAGGTCCGCACCTCGGCGGGCATCAAGGGCCATGTGCGCCGTTCCGCGCTCTGGGGCGATACGTAAGGCCTGAACGCCTGCGCCTAGAAACGGCGCAGCAGCCGGTCCAGATAGTCCTGTTCCTGCGCGTCGCGTTCGGCATCAGCCGCGCGGCGGCGCAGCTCCTCCAGGATTTCGCGTGAGCGTTCGGCATTGTCGCGCGCGTCGATGTCCGACTCCGCATTGTCCGATTCGATCCCGTTCGGATCCCGGCCCAGTGGGTCGTTGCCCTCTTCGCCGTCCCCGGCCTCGTCGCCCTGGGCGGCCAGTTCCTGGGCCAGCGCGTTGCCCGCCTCGCGCAGGGCGGCGATGGCATCGTTCTGCGCGTCGCGGGCCTCGGCGAAGGCTTCGCCGGACAGGGCCTCGCCGGACCTTTCCATGGCTTCGAGCGCCCGTTCCAGCCCCTCGCCGGAGCTCGCGCCGTCCTCTTGCTCTGCCCCGTCGCTGCTGCCCTGGCCCTGCTCTTCGCCGCGCTCGCCCGACGGCGTGCCGCCTTGCGCCTGCTGTTCGGCGAGGCGTTCGCGCAAACCTTCGACCAGATCTTGGAGCGCCTCCTGGCGTTCGGCCAGGTCTTCGGCGCTCGGCGTGTCGGACCGGCCTTCGCCGCCGAACTGCTCCATCAACTCGTCGCGTTCGGCCTGGCGGGTCTGGTCCTGGAGGTCGCGCTGTTCGCCCAGGCTCTCGGCCAGCTCTTCCAGTGCCTCGCGCATCTCCTCGGTCATCTGGTCTTCGGGCGTGGGTTCGCCGTCGCCGCCCGTGCCGGGGTTCAGCTGCATCTCCATGCGCTCCAGCAACTCCGCCAGCTGGGCGAGGGCGCGGCGCGCGCCTTCCGTGTCGCCGACGCGGTTGGCTTCCTCGATGGCGTCCAGCAGGTCCTGGATCTCGTCGGCCGAACCCATCGGCTCGCCGCCGCCGCCTTGGCCGGGTTCGCCGATCGTCGCATTGCGCCGCAGCTCTTCCATGTAGGCGTCGACCGCCTGGTTGTAGCGTTCGAACAGCGTATCGACCTCGCGCTCGGGCGCGCGGCGGGCAATGCCTTCGCGAAGGGCGGCCTCGGCCTGCTGCATTTCCTGCAAGGCCGTGCCCAGCACGCCGAACTCCGCGCGCATTGCCAGGGTCCACATATGTTCGGGCAGGCCGGAGAGGGCCTCGGCGGAGTCCGCATAGCGCACGGTCTTCATGACGTGGCGCAGCCCCAGATAGACGACCGGGTCGTTGAACAGGCCCGGATCGGGTGCATCCGTGACGGCCTCGATCAGGGCCACGGCGCGCTGCACGGGCTCGGGCGCGCGGCCCATGCGCCACGCCGTCTGGTAGGTGTCGAACGTGCCGTCCGACGCATCATTGTCCGGCTCGCCGCGCGGCATCGGGGCGTAGTCCATCCCGTCGGCCGCGAGGATCAGGCCGCGCTGTTCGATGATGGCCTTGGCCAGCGGCTCCACGAAGATGCGGTCCGGCACGGTGAAATAGAGAGGCTCGCTCGCACCGCGTTGCTCGGCTCCGTCCACGGCGATCAGGCGCGCCACGACCTTGCGGCCCGCCAGCGGGTGGCGCGTCAGGTCCAGCTTGACCACCCGGTCGTCCGCTTCCTTGAACCCGCCCGCATTCGTGTCGACCTCCAGCGCGTCGTCCGTGTCCAGAAGTGCCGGTGCGTCCGCGCCGTCGCGCAGTTCCGCCATGCGCAACAGGACGCGTTCCACGCCGTAATCATCGGATGCATCGAAGCTCAGCACCAGCCGGTCGCGCTTGTCGGTCTCCGGCGGGTCGAGCGATTCGATCTGCGGCGGCTGGTCCGGGTCGACGGATACGGTGAAGGTCTCGCGCAGCGGCCCGATGCGCCAGTCCAGCGTGCCGGAGGCCTCGACAATTGTGCGGACTTCCACGCTGTTGCGGCCCAGCGGACGGACATCCAGGAAACGCGCCCCGGCGTCGGAGCCGTATCGCGGGCGGGGCAGGCCGCGCGCGCCCGACGCCCGCACGACGAGGGTCGAGCCCTCCGGGGCCTGGATGGGGCCGTAGCCCTGCGCGTAGATGGGCGGACGTCCCGTATATTCGGGCGGATCGACCCAGGCTTCGAACGATACGGAATAGGGGTTGGTCGGCGGTAGCCAGCCGGGCGTCAACGCGCGGCGCGTGCGTTCCAGCGAGAAGCCGAAGGCGAGGACGAGCGCGCCGACCAGCAGGGCGGGCAGGACAAAGCGCAGCCCGTATCGGTCCAGGGGCGACAGGGCCGGGGTGCGGCCCACGCGTCGGACCTGCCCGGATTGGGCGCGGGCCTCCTTCAGGTGGGACGGCCACAGCTCCGGCGACAGGACGGGCGCGTCGCGCAGCGTGTCCAGCGGACGGTGGGACAGCCCGGCGGTCTGTTCCAGGCGGCGCAGCGCGTCCGAGCGCGTCGGCACGCGCAGCTGCCGGGCTTTCAGGACGCCGCGAACGACAAGGACGATGACGGCCGCCAGCGCCAGCAAGCGGAGCGGATCGCCCGCCACCTCCCAGACGCCGAGCCAGCTCAGGCCGAGGAAGACGCCGAGCGCGAGCGTGGGAACCGCAAGAACGGGTGCGTAGGTCTCCCAAACCAGCCGCGCGCGGGCGAGCCGGGCCAGTCGGCGCAGGCGCGTCGGCAAGGGCGTGGATGAAGCGGAAAGCGGCACGAGGATTCGCCTAGCCCAGCGGGGCGCGGCCTGTCGCCTGAAATATCAGTTACCGAAGCGGGCCGCGTGAGAAGTGTCCTACCGGCGGCGGCGTCCGCCCCGGCCATTGCCCCGGCTATTTCCTCTGCGTCCGGTCGCGCCTGCTTCCAGCGGCGGATTGACCAGCGCGCCGAGTTTGTCCTCCAGGCTCTCGCGCGTGGGGCGCGGGCCAGGTTCGTTGCGCGCCAGATAGTCGTCGATGGACTTGCGCATGGCGGCGACGTGTTCCGGGGCGTTGCCGCAGCACCCGCCAATGATGCGCACGCCCGCATCGGCCGCCAGCTGTGCATAGTCGTACATCAGCTCCGGCGTGCCGGAATAGACGGTTTCCTTGCCCATGACGTGCGGGATGCCGCAATTGGCCTTGCCGATGACGACCGCGTCCGGATCGGCGGCCGTCATGTCGAGCGCGCCCAGCAGCAGGTCCGACGCACCCACCCCGCAGTTGGAGCCGACCGCCAGCGGATGCTCGGCCAGTTCCTTGGTGATGCCGTGAATGTCGCCCGGCGCGACGCCCATCATGGTCTTGCCCGCCGTGTCGAAACTGGCCGTGAAGGCATAGGGCATACCGCAATCGATGGCCGCCTGCGCGGCCGCCGGTATCTC
>CAYULR010000041.1:0-2097 GCA_964445685.1 uncultured Algimonas sp. | reverse complement strand
TGGATTTCCTCGGACGCCGACATGGTTTCGATCCAGACCACGTCCGCCCCGCCATCGCGCAGGCCCTCGATCTGTGTCCTGAAGGCGGCAATAGCGCTGTCCATCGTCATCTCGCCCATCGGCTCGAACAGCTCGCCGGTCGGGCCGACGCTGCCTGCGACGACGACCGGATGCGCGGCGGCTTCGGCCACGCGGCCTGCGATTTCCGCACCTGCCTTGTTGATGGCGTATGTGTCGTCCTGCGCGTCGTGCAGCTTCAGGCGGGCAGCGGTGCCACCGCACGTGTTGGTGAGGATGATGTCGGGTCCGGCCTCGCCGAACAGGCGGGGGAGCGTCTCGGGCGTGGGCGGTTCGGTCAGGTTCCAGATGTCCGGCGGAAAGCCCGGCTCCAGTCCCATATGCATGAAATTCGTCCCCGTCGCGCCGTCCGCGAGAAGCAGCGGTTTCTGCTGCAGGAGATCATATAAAGAAATTCGCATATGTGCCCCATATTGGGGTTGGGACGGAAGTCAAAGGGCTTTGGGGAGGTCGAAATGAAAGAGCTGTCCCCGGCATTTATTGCCGGGGCCTCCCTCGGTCGATGTCCCATGCTGTCCCAGACCTGTCGTCGCTCAAGCCAAGCGAGAGGCCCCGGTAATGAATGCCGGGGACAAAGCTTTTAGTCCGTCGGCACGTCCGGCAGGTCCAGGTTCGCCGGTTTGATCACGTCCTCGCCCAGAAAGGCCAGGTAGCGGCGGACGTCGTAGCCCCGCTCTTCCAGCGCGTCCTGCAGGGATCCTTCGCCCAGCAGGTGCGACACGCCGACCGCGACGAAGCCCGTGCCCGAGCCGTCCATGAAGGCGTCCAGCCGGTCCGCCCAGGCCTCGTTCCGCTCCAGCAGCACCGTGTCCACATAGCCGTCCGGCGCTTTTTCCAGCGGCGTGACCAGCGTGTCCGTCAGCCCGTCCACGTCGCCGCGCGCCCACAGGTCCGCCATGCCGGCCAGCGTCTGCCCGGTCGTGTCGAACCGCTCCATCGTGTCGGTCAGCAGCTCCAGCTGAACATCGCTGGGCAGGTCCGCCATCTGGTTCACCTGCGCTTCGGCCGTTTCGAAGAAGACGAGGTTCTTGCCCGACCGCCGCGCGCGGGACTTCAGCGCCTCGTCCGCCGACAGGTCCGCAGACAGCCCCGCCAACCCGGCGGCCGCCAGGGTCAGGTACTCGCTCGCCAACCAGGGCTGCATGGAATCCAGCGCGGCGAGTTCCAGCTGGCCGTTATTGGCGACCGCTTCGAGCAGCTTGCTCTGGTAGCTGTCGAGGAACTCCGTGAGGCGGCGTCCGTCGCGGCGCAGGCCACGCTGCGTGGCCAGGGCCTGCGCGCGCAGGCCTTCCGGTCCCGTATGGTCGGCTTCGAAGAAAACGGTCCCGGCTTCCGCGAACACGTCGCGCATGTCGTCGCGCTGCCAGTCCAGCCCGCCCGGCAGCAGGTGAACCGTGCCATAGAGGTAGAGCGTGCTGTCCTCGTCCTGCACGCGCCAGATCGGCGGGCCGTCATTGCGGGCGCGTGCTTCCTCGACCTTGGCGATGGCGCCGTCCGTGACGGGCACGCGTTCGCAGGCGGACAGAAGCACGGCGGCGACGGAAGCGAGAAGGGCGAAGCGGAGCATGAGCGCCTGCTGCCATTCTGACGATAGCTTGACTAGTACGGAGCTGCAGGACTGCTAGGGCGGAGGCCATGACCGTCCGTCCCGACATCCCGCCTGCCACGCCGAAGTTCAGCGATCCGTTCGTGACCGCCAAGGGCGAGACCCGCGCCTCCGTCGCCTTCCGGGGCTACGGCACGCTGTGGTTCAACACGGGCTCGCTCTGCAATATCGAGTGCGCGAACTGCTATATCGAGAGCAGCCCGAAGGCGGACCACTTCCTCTACCTGACGCCGGACGACATGACCCCGTTCCTGGACGAACTGACCGCGCCCATCGAGATCGGCTTCACGGGTGGCGAGCCGTTCCTGAACCCGCACGCCATCCGCCTGTGCGAGATGGCGTTGGAGCGCGGGCACAGCCTGCTGGTGCTGACCAATGCCATGCGCCCCATGATGCGGCCCAAGGTCCAGGCC
>CAYULR010000040.1:1913-13775 GCA_964445685.1 uncultured Algimonas sp. | reverse complement strand
CGGTGCAGTTCGCCTCCAGACACCTCCGTGATGTGCTATGCAGACGCTGTGCTACGCAGTAGCGTCGGGCCATGACCCCAGACGCTTCCGCCCCGACCACCACCCCCGTTTTCGACGACGCCCCGCTCATGCGGCCCGGAGAGCTGTTCACCGTCGCCGACATCCTGTCCTCGCGCAGCGAGCCGTGGTTCAACCAGTCGCTCGTGACCGCCAATGACAGTGTGCTGCGCGTTGCGCGCCTTCACGGCGAGTTCCACCACCACAGTCACGAGACGGACGAGCTCTTCTTCGTGCTGGACGGCGAGATGGAGCTGGAACTGGACGGCACCACCCACACCCTGTCCCAGGGCAAGGGCCTGTGCGTGCCCGCCGGCGTGGTGCACCGCACCCGCGCCTCCGAACCCGCCACCATCCTGCTGGTCGCGGCGCGCGACGCGTCCATGACGGGGACGTAGGCATGACGGGACCGTAGGGCAGGGGCCGTGGCGCGGGTTCGCCCCCTTTTCCTCCTCTCCGCCGGGCTGATCCGGCTCTACCAGTGGACGCTCTCGCCCGTGCTCGTCTTCTTCGGCGTGCGCTGCCGCCACACGCCGGGCTGTTCGCGCTACATGCTGGAGGCGATGCGCCGCCACGGCGTGTGGGCCGGGGGCTGGATGGGCTTGGCGCGTCTGCTGCGTTGCCAGCCCTGGGGCACGTGCGGCCACGACCCTGTGCCGGACCAGGCCGACGGCGCCTGGTGGCGGCCCTGGGACTATGCCCGCTGGCGGTAGGCGCATTCGTTAGGGTTTTGCGCTAGGGACGGGATATGGAATCCTTTCTCGTCCTCACCCTTCTCATTTTCGTGGGCGGTGCGGTCTGCGGCATCGTCGCGGTCCTGCAGCTGGGCGGGCTCCGGCGGGAAGTGGATGCCCTGCGCCGCGACGTTCTCGCCCTGAAGCGCAGACCCCCGTCCGAAACCGCAACTCCCAGACCCGTCGCGGCCACCGCCAAGGCGGCCGCCCGGCAGCCTTCGAACACAGATCCAGAGGCAGGGGCGGCCGAAATGCCCAGTCCGGCCCCAAAATCCGATCCGAAACCCAAACCAGAACCAAGGCCCGCCGTTCCAGCCACGCCGCGCCCGCTTCCGCCCAGGGCGCCGAAGCCTCCGCGCAAACCGCTCGACCTCGAAACGCTGCTGGGCGCGAAGGGCTCTGTCTGGATCGGCGGGCTGGCCCTGCTGTTCGGCGCGGTCTTCCTGCTGCGCTACACGATCGAGGCGGGGCTGCTCTCGCCGCCCTACCGCGTCGGCCTGGCCATCGTCCTTGGCCTGCTGTCGCTCGGCGCGTCGGAATGGCTCGCTCGCCGCGACCTGTCCCACCCGGCGGCTAAGGCCCTGTCGGAGCGCGCGGACATTCCCGCCCTGCTGGCGGGCATTGGCAGCTTCACCCTCTTCGGCGCGGCCTATGCGGCGCACGCGCTCTACGGCCTGATCGGCACGATGCCTGCCTTCCTCGCCATGGGCGCGGTCGCGCTGGGCACGATGCTGATGTCGCTGCGCCGGGGCGACACGTTCGCGGCGAAAGTCCTTGCCGCCATCGGCCTTGTCGGCGCGCTGGTCGTGCCGTTGCTCGTCGCCAGCGTGACGCCCAGCATCATCGGCCTGCATGCCTATATCGCGCTGATCACGGCGGCGGCGCTCTGGCTGGCGCAACACCGCGATTGGGGATGGCTGAAAGCGGCCGCCCTGGCCGGGGCCACCGTCTGGCTGACGATGCCGCTCGCCGAATCGGTGGACGTGATCAACTTCGCCCTGTCGGTCGCGGGGCTTCTGGCGGTGACGGTCCTGACCGTGCCGAGCCTGTTCCGGGCGCCCGCCCTGCCGACGCGGAACCCGTGGGCCCTGTTCGGCTGGCTGGGCTTTGCCGTGCTGTGCGGCCTGTGGAACGAGGCGGGCACCCACTGGATGCCCATCTCCTATGTCCTGCCTTTCCTGTTCGTGCTGGCCATCGCGGCGCTGTGCACAAAGGGCGAGGCGGACCGCCGTTGGCCTGCCCTGCTGATCGCGGCCGTGTCCTTCGTGCTGGTCTTCGCGGATGAAAGCCTTCCGGACTGGATGACGGCGGTTCCGGTCTGGGCCCCGCTGGCGGCGGTCATGACGGCCGCCCTGGGCCTGGCCACTTTCCACGTGGCGAGCCGCGTCACGTCGGGCCGCACGGCGACCGGGATGACGGTCCTGAACGGGATTGCGCTGCTCTTCCTCGTCACGGCCAAGGGGCGGGGGTTCAACCAGATCGACGGGGTGGAAGCGGCGCTGTTCGTCTTCAGCCTTTCGGGCTTCTTTGCGGTCGCCAGCCTGATGCAGACGCGCACCGCCGTGATCCGTGCCGTGACGGGCCTGTTCGCGCTGTGCTGGATCGTCGGCATCGTCTGGCTGGGCGAGCGGCAGGGGGATTTCCCGCTCGCAGCCGCCTCCTTGTTGGCCAGTGCGGGCTTCGCGGTCGCGCTTGCCCTCGTCATGCGCCGCTCGGACCCGCTCACGCGCCTGCTCTCCATCGTGCCCGGCCTGTTCGCGGGCCTGATCGCCACCATGGCCATCGAGGACTCCGCGCGCGAAATCTCGCTCACGCCCTGGCTGAATGAGCTCTGGCTTTATTTCGGCATTCCCGGTGCCGTCGCGGCCCTCGGCGCCGTGGCGCTGGCCCGGTTCGGATCCGTGCAGCCGAAAGCGCTTGCCGTGCCGCTGCTGCGCGGCGGGGCCTGCGTCTTCGCCGGATTGCTGAGCGTCTTCCTCATCCACCACGCCATGAACGGGGGTGACCTGTCCGCCGATGTCGGGTTCGAAGACCTCGCCGCGCAGCTGCTCGTCGCTTTCGGGCTGATGACGGCGGCCGGGTGGTCGCGCTCACGCCTGCTGGACTGGCCGGAGGGTGGCGCGCCGCAGACGTTCTCGGACCTGGGGCCGTTCATCCTGCCCGGTCTCGCGGTCGGTCTGTCGCTGCTCAGCCTGTCGGCCTTCGGCGTCTACCAGCTCGGCGCGTTCAACCCGCTGTTCGAACCCGGCACGCAGATCGACGGCCATCCCGTCTTCAACGCGCTGCTGATGGGCTACCTCGCGCCTGCCGTGCTGCTCGGCCTGACGGCGCTGCGCGCGGCAGGGCGAAGACCTGTCTGGTATGTGCGCGTGCTCGGCGCGCTGGCGGGCCTGTCCTGGCTGGCGTGGACGGTCACGCAGATCCGGCGTCTGGCGCAGGGGCCGCTGATCGACATGGACCTCGTGCCCTGGGACAATGTCGAGCTCTATGCCGTGTCGGCCGTTTGGCTGCTCACGGGTCTGGCCTTGCTGGGTGCGGGCGCGGTGACGAAGCGGCGCGACCTGCGCGTGGCCTCCGCGGCGCTCGTGACGCTCACCACGCTGAAGGTCTTCCTCGTGGACATGAGCGCGCTGGACGGCGCGTTGCGCGCCCGGTCCTTCATCGGGCTGGGCGGGGCGCTGAGCGGGATCGGACGGCTCTACCAGCGCGTCCTCGTCTCGCCGGACCGCCAGCCCGCAGACGGCGAAGACGGCCGGGAGGGCGGGAGTCCTTAATCCACATCATGCTTCACGTTATCTCTGTTATCAAATGTTGCCTCTTGTGAGATAGCTCTCCCGCCACTTTAAATCGGCGCACATTCGCCCTTGTATCCCGGCCCGTCATGCACACATGACAAAGTCGAGAGCCCAGGAGGTCGATATGAAGACCAATGCGTGCCGCGTAGACGAGTCCCTCAAGCAAGGGATGGTCGTCAGCCATCAAGACGAAATTCGACTCATGACCGTCGAGCGGGTGAAGACGAGCCCCTTCGGCACGTCCGCCGACTGCAGCTGGTTTTCCGGCGATACGTTGCGCTACGGCGCGCTGCCCGTCCGCGTGCTCGACGTTTTCCCCCACCCCGTCAAAGCGCCCGAGCTGTGGCGCGGCGTGGAAGTGCGGCTTCGCTCCGGCGGGCCCGTCATGACCGTCGTGGACGATACGGCCTCCAACGATCCGGGCTATGCGCTGTGCGAATGGGACGGGCAGGGCGGCTTTTCGCGCCGCAGGTCCTTTCCGGTCGACTGCCTCGTGACCTCGATCCTGGGCTGACGCCGCTCTGGACAGACCTTCCGCGACGCGCCAGCGTGGCTGCGGGAGGATTGTCATGATCAAATCGTTCGACGGGGCGCGTGTCGTCATCACTGGCGGGGCCAGCGGGATCGGCCTGGCGCTCGGCGCGCGCATGGCCGCGGCCGGGGCGCACATCGCTCTTTGCGATCTCAACGAAGACGCGCTGGCGCCCGCGCTCGAACGCCTGCGGGCCGCCGGGCCGGGCGAGATGAGCGCGCACGCCGTGGACGTGACTGACGCCTCCGCGCTGGAAGCCTTCATCGATGCTGCCGCCGACCGCATGGGCGGGCTGGATGTCGGCTGGAACAATGCGGGCGTCATGGCGACCGGAACGCCGCTGCCCGACATGAGTTGGCGCGACTATCGCCGCGTCATGGATGTGAACCTCGACGCGGTCTTCCACGGAAGCCAGCACATGGCGCGCCGCATGGCGGATCAGGGCACGCCCGCGCTGATCGTGAATACGGGGTCCGAGAACTCTCTCTTCCACGGCATCCCGAACGCCGCCGCCTACGTCGCGTCGAAGGCCGCCGTGCGGGCGCTGACCCGTGCGCTGTCCCAAGACACGCCGGACCATATCGATGTGAAGCTGCTCTGCCCCGGCTATGTGAACACGCCGCTCGGCACGTCCGAGCAGATGCAGCACGGCATGGATGTGGAGGCGTTTGCCGACATCGCCTTTCCGCTGCTCACCTCGGACCAGTTCCACCTCGTCACCCACGGCTACAACGGCGTGCGGGTGAGGGAGGAGCATGACGCGCTGCAGGCGGAGATCGCGGCGGGCGCGGCCTCCGTGGAGGACACGGCGCGGTACGATGTGGGCCTGCTGATGCAGGCCGCACAGAGCGGGCGCTAGAACGGCCCTTCTAAAAAGTCAGTGTGTTGACGAAGTCCTCGCCCTCGGGCGCGACGACGCTCAGCGTCACTTCGCGCTCCGTCCAGTCGATGTCGATCAGCCCGTAGTTCGGGCCGTACTGCATGGTGTGCAGGCGGTGCGGGCCGGGCTCGACATAGGTGTCGCCGGAGCGTTCGCGCCGCGTGCTGGCGGGCACGTTCAGCGAGGATGAGGTGATCTCGTAGAGCGGGTAGTCCACCACGTCGTCGCGGCGGTAGATCGACGCCGCGTGACGGTCGCCCGACAGCAGGATCACGTCCTCCGCGCCCGTTTCGTCGATCAGCCGGTACAGGCGGTCGCGCTCGTGCGGCATCATCTTCCACGCTTCCCAGCCATGGCCGTCCGCGTGGACCTGGATGGACGACGCGATCAGGCGCAGGTCTGCGGGCTTGCGCAGCTCCGCTTCCAGCCAGGCCCATTGCTCTTCGCCCAGCATCGTGCCGTTGGCCTGCTCCAGCGGGACGTAGCGTTCCTTGCCGCGCGCGCCGTACTCGTCCGTCGATTGCAGGTAGGTGCGGAAGAAACGCGTATCGAGCATGATGACCTGCACGCGCTGGCCGTCGGGGCCGATGATCTTCGACGTGTGGATGCCGTCGCGCGTGCGGCGCTCGTCATCCGCCGGCACGTTCCAAGCATCGAGGTAGAGCGCTTGCGACAGGTCGCGGAACAGATAGTCCGCGCCGCCGTCGTTCACGCCGTAATCATGATCGTCCCACGTCGTCATCAGCGGCACGTCGGCGCGCAGGGCCGCGAACGGCGCGCTCTTCGCCAGCGTGTTGTAGCTCTCCACCATGTCCGGCATGGCCGGGTCGGAGAAGACCGGGTCGGACTTGCGCGGGTCTCCGTAGACATTGTCGCCGATGAACAGGAACAGGTCCGGGTTCTCCGCGCGGACCTTGTCCCAGATCGACTGGTCCGACGTCTCGCGCAGACAGGACCCGAACGCGATGCGCGTGAGCGTGGCATCGGACGCCAGCGGCGCGGACGCCATAGGCGTGACACCCGTCGTGAACGGCGCGGGCGCGTCCGTGCGGACGGGCGCAGCCGTGGCGCAGGCCGCCAGAAGAACGGAAGAAAGAAGGAGCGTGGCGAGTCGGGTCATGCGGGCCGTTTAGAGCGCTTTCGTGACAGAGTCATTTCAAAGCGATGTTGCGGCGGGGCCGCGCTTGCCCGAAGAAGCCTCATGACCCGCATTCCCACGACCCGCATTCCAAGAGACAAGACGAACGACTACACGGCGGAGATGATGGCCGCGCGCCGCACCTTCGTGGCGGACCGGACGGGTACGGCGCTCGACCATGTCGGGCGCACCTCCATCGACCCGTCCGTCCTGCCCGGCAATATCGAGAACGCGCTCGGCGCGGCGCAAGTCCCGATCGGCCTGGCCGGGCCGCTCATGATCCACGGCGAGCATGTCGGCCCGGATGAGGAGATCTACGTGCCCATGGCCACGACGGAAGGCACGCTGGTCGCGAGCTACAACCGGGGCATGCGTCTCTTGCGTGAATGCGGCGGCGTGCGCGTCACGGTCGTGGAGCGCTACATGCAGCGCGCGCCTGTCTTCCACTTCGAGGGCGCGCGGGAGGCGCGGGACTTCGGGCTCTGGCTGGAGGCAAACTTCGGGGGTGTGAAGCGCGCGGCTGAAACCACGACGTCGGTTGGCAAGCTGTCCCATATCGAGCGCTACAATGTCGGCGCGATGCTCTTCACCCGGATGAACTTCACGACCGGGGACGCGGCCGGGCAGAACATGTGCGGCAAGGCGGCCAACGCCGCCTGCCAGTGGATCGCGGCGACCTACAAAGGCCCGATGAAAGGCTACACCCTGTCGGGCGCGATCGACACGGACAAGAAGCACAGCCAGCTCAACACGATCCATTCGCGCGGCGCGCGCGTCATCGCCGAAGTCGTGCTGGAGCCGGAGAAGACGAAAGCGCTGATGCGCGCGACCACGTCCCAGCTCTTCCGCGTGCGCAACGTGTCGCACACGGGCGGGATGCTGGCGGGCACGTCGTCCAACGGCCTGCACGCCGCCAACGGTCTCGCCGCGCTGTTCATCGCGACGGGCCAGGACGCCGCAAACGTGGCGGAAAGCCAGGCCTCTATCTCCTTCGTGGACCTGCGCGAGGACGGCTCGCTCTACTGGTCGCTCACCCTGCCGAGCCTCATCATGGCGACCTTCGGCGGCGGCACGGGCCTGCCCACGCAAAGCGAGTGCTTGTCCATGATGGATTGCGTGGGAACCGGAAAAGTCGAACGTCTGCTGGAAATCACAGCGGCAACCGTCCTGGCCGGAGAACTTTCCCTCTCTTCGGCGATTGTCGCGGGCGATTGGGTCTCTTCGCATGACGAACTGGGCAGAAACCGCTAGGCGGGGTTCATGTCAGATACTGTCCTCGTCACCGGGATCACCGGATATATCGCCAGCCACGTCGCCACGAAGTTGGTCGAGCGGGGCTACAAGGTGCGCGGGACGGTCCGCAACAAGGCCAAGGGCCGCCGCGTGCTGGACGCCATGGCCATGTCGGGCGTGGACATTGGCGGGATAGAGCTGGTCGAGGCGGACCTCGGCGCCGATGCGGGCTGGCGGGAGGCCGTGGAGGGCTGCCGTTTCGTGCAGCACCTGGCTTCGCCCTTTCCGTTCGAAGCGCCGTCCGACCGCGAAGCGCTCGTGCCCGAAGCGCGGGCCGGGGCGCAGCGCGTGCTGGAGAATGCGCTGAGCGCGGGCGCGGAGCGGGTCGTCATGACCTCCTCTGTCGCCGCCATCATGTACCAACCGGGCCGGGGCCGCGAACGCACATACGCAGAGACGGACTGGTCCGACCCGGACTGGAAAGCGCTGACCGCCTATCCCGTGTCAAAGACGCGCGCGGAGCTTTCCGCCTGGGCCTATGTCGGGGCGCAAGGTCTGCGGGAGCGGTTCGCGACCGTCAATCCGGGGCTCGTCCTGGGGCCTGATCCCTACGACAATGGCGGCGCTTCGCTCTCGGCCGTGCGCGACATGATGAACGGCGATTTCCCCGCCGTGCCGAAACTCGCCTTTCCCGTCGTCGACGTGCGCGACTGCGCCGCTATCCACGTGGCCGCCATGACGGCGGAGGACGCTGGCGGACGCCGCCTCATTGCGGCAGGCGAAACGCTGTCCTTCGCGAAGATCGGGGAGATCCTGGCGGAGGACTACCCAACGGCCAAGCTGCCCAAGTTCGAAGCCCCCAACCTCGTCCTGCGCGCCCTGTCGGTCTTCGACGACCGCATCAAGACGATCCTGCCCGACCTTGGCCACACGCCCCACGTGGACGCGGCCTACGTCACGACACTCACAGGCGTGGTGCCGAGGCCCGCGAAAGAAAGTGTGCTCGCGAGCGCGCGGGACCTCGTGGAGAACGGGAATGTGAGGTTGGGGGACTAAGCCGCCTTCACCGCGTCCGCGAAACGGTCGAACAGGTAGAAGCTGTCCTGCGGGCCTGGGCTCGCTTCGGGGTGGTGCTGGACGCTGAACACCGGTTTTCCCTTCAGGCGGATGCCGCAATTCGTGCCGTCGAAGAGCGAGATGTGGGTTTCCTCGACCGTGTCGGGGAGGCTGTCGCGGTCCACGGCGAAACCGTGGTTCATGGAGACGATTTCGACCTTGTCCGTCGTGTGGTCCATGACGGGGTGGTTCGCGCCGTGATGGCCCTGGTCCATCTTCACCGTCTTCGCGCCGAGCGCGAGCGCCAGCATCTGGTGGCCGAGGCAGATGCCGAGCATGGGCACGCCCGCGTCGACCAGCTCCTGGATCACCGGAATGGCGTATTCACCGGTCGCTTCCGGGTCGCCGGGACCGTTGGACAGCACGACGCCGTCCGGGTTCAGGGCGAGGATGTCTTTCGCGCTCGCCGTGCCGGGCACGACCGTGACGGCCATGCCGGAGCTGACGAGGTTGCGCAGGATGTTGCGCTTCACGCCGTAGTCGATCAGCACGACCTTTTTCGCGCCCGTCTTGTCCGTATGCCCTTCCGGCCATTCCCAGCGGGCCTGCGTCCAGTCGAACGCCGCCGCCGCCGCCATGTCCTTGGCCAGGTCCGCCCCCACGAGGCCGTTCCAGCTACGGGCGGTTTCGGCCAGCGCGTCGATGTCGAACTCGCCTTTCGGGTCATGCGCGATGACGCCGTTCGGCATGCCGTGGTCGCGGATGTGCGCCGTCAATGCGCGCGTATCCACGCCGCTGATGCCGATGATGCCCCGCGCCGAAAGCCAGTCGCCCAGCTCGCCTTGGGAGCGCCAGCTGGAGGCGGGCGTCACGGACGCGCGGAAAACAGCCCCGCGCGCCGCCGTGCGGGCCGCGTCCGTCGTGGCCTCCTCGTCTTCGTCCGTCGCGCCGGTATTGCCGATATGCGGGAAGGTGAAGGTGACGATCTGCGCGGCGTAGCTGGGGTCCGTCAGGATCTCCTGATAGCCCGTGATGGCGGTGTTGAAGCAGACTTCGCCGACCGCATGTCCGGTCGCGCCGGTGCCGTGGCCGTAGAAGGCTTCGCCAGACGCCAGGACCAGGACGGCCGTGGGGGTCGGGTCGGGTGTGTAGTCGCTCATTTCGGATGTCCTAGCGGTGTCCTGCTAGGCGCGTCCCTTGAACCAGGGGCGATGGATTCGCAAGCCATGGCGCGCGTCTCGCGCACAGATGTCGTCCACAGACGCACATCACGGACTGGCCGCGACGCTTGGCAGGGTGAAACCACAAAGCTATACGGCGCGTTCGCAACGGGCCGGACCCCTTTTTTCCCGGCCGCAACGAAAGCCCCTCACATGAGCGCACCGCTTCGCGACCAGATCAGCTCCGCCACCAAGGACGCCATGCGCGAGAAGGACGGCGTCCGCCTGTCCACGCTCCGCCTGATGAGCGCCGCCATCAAGGACCGCGACATCGCCGCGCGCGCGGCCGACCGCTGCGGCGGCATCGACGATGCGGAAATCCTCGGCATCCTGACGAAAATGGTCAAGCAGCGCGAGGAAGCCGCCAAGACCTATGACGACAATAACCGCCCCGAGCTGGCCGAGCGCGAGCGCGAGGAGATCGAAGTCGTCCGCACTTTCATGCCCAAGCCGATGACCGACGCGGAAGTCGAAGCGGCCGTCGCCAAGATCGTGGAAGCCAGCGGCGCGACCTGCCTGAAGGACATGGGCAAGGTCATGGGCAAGCTGAAGACCGACTATGCGGGCCGCATCGACATGGGCAAGGCGGGCGCGGTCGTGAAGGGCAAGCTCTGCAGCTAGGTCCTGTGCCGCGCGAATAGGCGCGAACACGCTTCTTTTACCCAGGCAAGGCCCGCATCCGCTTGTGGCGGAGGCGCGGGCTGCATAAGGCTGACCCCACGTCTGTCGGGGGAAGCTTCAATGCTGCGTGTCTATTCCATCATCCTATCGGTGCTCGTGCTTCTGCTGAGCCCGCTCTGTGCGTCCGCGCAGGAAACGGCGGATTTCTCCGTCCCCGGCGTGGCTTACGATCCCGGCGTGGAGACCTTCGCGCAGCATTCCGGCTACGACATCGGCGAACGGCCGGTGCGGTTCGGGGACATGATTTCCTACCTGCGCGGCCTGGCGGCGACGTCGGACCGCATCACGGTGGAGACGATCGGCTACAGCCATGAGCGCCGCCCCATTCTGACCTTCACGGTCACCAGCCCGCAGAACCAGGCCAATATCGAAGGCATCCGCCAGGCCCACTTGGCGCGCCGCGAAGGCCGTGCCGCCTCCGATGCCGCGCCCATGGTGCTTTGGATCAATTTCGGTGTTCACGGCGCGGAGACCTCCGGCATGGAGGCGGCCGTGCCCGTGCTCTACCACTTCGCCGCCGGGCAGGGGCCTGCGGTGGAACGCCAGCTGCGCGACTCGGTCATGATCTTCACGGTCATCTTCAACCCGGACGGCCATGCGCGCCGCATCGACCATGTGGAGACCTTCTGGTCCTACGCCGACAATACCGACATCAACGACGCCGCGCACAAGCTGTGGGTCGAGGCGCGGACCAACCATTATTGGTTCGACCTGAACCGCCAGTGGCTACTGCTGACGCAGCCCGAAAGCCAGGCCTGGATAAAGCAGTGGCACAAATGGAAGCCCATGGTGTCGGCGGACTACCACGAGATGGGCTCCGACAGTCCCTACTACTTCCACCCGGGCGAGGAGTTGCGCCGCAACCCGCTCATCCCGACGCGCGCGCGTGACCTGACGGCGCAGATCGGCGAACGCCACGCCGCGTTCCTCGACAGCGAGGCGCGCCTCTACTCGACCGAGGAAGGGTTCGACAATTTCTACATCGGCAAGGGCTCGACCT
Source organism: uncultured Algimonas sp. (assembly GCA_964445685.1). Lineage (GTDB taxonomy): Bacteria > Pseudomonadota > Alphaproteobacteria > Caulobacterales > Maricaulaceae > Litorimonas. The sequence continues at coordinate 2,449 of CAYULR010000040.1, read as the reverse complement.
ATCCGCAGATCAACGGCTCGCTCGGCATCCTGTTCGAAGCGGGCGCGGCGCGGGGCGGCATCGTGGAGACCGAACGTGGCCTGGTGAAGACGGCGGACAATGTGCGGACGCAGTTCCGCACGGCGCTGACGACCATCCAGGGCTCGCTCGACCTGCGCGACGAGATCACGGCCTACCAGCGCGACTTCTTCGTGCAGAACTCCCGCGAAGCCGGCAATGGCGGCTGGGTGTTCACGGCGGACGGCGACCCGGAACGCGCGGCGCGCTTCGTACGCCTGCTGAACATGCACGACATCGAGGTGAACCGCCTGGCGAACGACCTCACCGTGGAGGGCCGGACCTACCCGGCGGCCACGAGCTTCCACGTCTCCATGGACCAGGTGAACAACCGCATGGTGCGCGGCATCTTCGAACGCATCACCGAATTCGACGAGAACATCTTCTACGACGTGTCCGGCTGGACGCTGCCGCTGGCCTACGACCTCGACTATGCCGCCGTGAGCGGAGGCGTCGCCGTGGGCGCGCGGGCGGACGGT
>CAYULR010000040.1:0-1903 GCA_964445685.1 uncultured Algimonas sp. | reverse complement strand
GGTACGTTCCGCTCTGCCGCCGCGCCGGACCGGGCGCCCTATGGCTACGTGTTCGACTGGTCGCACACCTATGCACCGCGCGCGCTGAACCGCCTGCTGGCGGAGGACGTGCTGGTCCGCATCAGCATGAAGGACGTGTCCGTGCCCACGACGCGCGGCACCGTCTCTGTCGGCCGGGGCTCCGTCTTCGTGCCGCTGGCCCGCCAGGACGCCTCCAACGAGGCCATCCACGCCGTCATGGCCGAGATCGCTATGGAAGACGGCGTGACCGTCCACGCCGCGACGTCCGGACTGACGCCCGACACGGGCCGCGACCTCGGCGCGCGCGGGACGTTCCGCGTCGTCGACGCGCCCAAGGTGCTGCTGGCCTATGACGGGGGCGTGACGCGCTACGATGCGGGCGAAGTCTGGTGGACGCTGGATTACCGCCACCGCATGCCCGTGACGCTGGTCCACACGGACGATCTGGGCGGGATCGACTGGGACGACTACTCCCACCTGATCTTCGTCGGCGGCCGTCCCTCGCTGAGCGAGCGCACGAAAAGCGCCATGGACGGTTGGCTCGGCCGGGGCGGGACGCTGATCGCGACGCGCGACTCCGCCCGTTGGGCGCAGGAGCACGTCGTCGGCGGCGACGAGGACGAAGAGGGCGAGGCGAAAGCCGAAGACAAGGACGACGCGTCCGGCGACACGCCGCAGCGCCTCGACTTCGCCGACATGAACGTCCGCGACGCCGAGCACGTCATCGGCGGGGCGATCTTCGCGACCGACCTCGATACCAGCCACCCGCTGGGCTTCGGCTATTCCGACCGCGACCTTCCCGTCCACCGCAACGTGTCCTTCACGCTGGAACGGCCCGAGGACAATCCCTTCGCCGTGCCGGTGCAGTACACGGACGCGCCGCTGCTGACGGGCTACACCTCGCCGGAACGGCTGGACGAGATCGCGGGCACGCCGTCGGTCGTGACCTACCGTCCGGGGCGCGGCACCGTGATCCTGATGGCGGACAACCCCGTCTTCCGCGGGACCTATCCGGGCACGGAAAAGCTGCTGATGAACGCGATCTTCTTCTCCGGCCTGATTGATCGGCCACGCGGCGACTACGGTCCCGATGCGCCCGGACGGTAGGAGCGTGTTGGAAAGCCGTTCCTAAATTTCAGCTCCGGCTCTGGAAACGGGGCCGGGCGCATTCTAGACCGCGCCTCCTATGGACGCGTCTACGCCCCTCGATACTCCGGCCCCGTTCCAGCCGCCGCTCTGGCTGCGCCCCGGCCTCGTGCAGACGGCGTTGGCGGGCCAGTCCTTCCGCAAGCGCGGGCCGAACGCGATGCTGGACGCCGCTCAGGATGTCGTGCTCGATTGCAGCGACGGGGTCCGGCTGAAGGGCAGCTTTTCGCGCGCCCCCGACAACAAGGCCCTCGTCATCTTCCTGCATGGCTGGGAAGGCTCGCAGGACAGCACCTATGTCGTCTCCTGCGGGCGATACCTGTTCGAGCGCGGGGCGAGCGTCTTCCGGTTGAACTACCGCGACCACGGCGACAGTCACGACCTCAACGAAGGCCTGTTCTACTCGACCCGCTTCAACGAGGTGTTCGAGGCGGTGCAGCAAGCCGCCCGGCTCGGCGACGGCGCGCCCGTCTACATTGTCGGCTTCTCGCTGGGCGGGAACTTCGCGCTGCGCATCGCGCGCTCCTTGCGCGATCTGATGATCCCGAAGCTGGAGCGCATCTTCGCCCTTTCTCCGGTCGTGGACCCTTGGGGCGCGGCTCCGCTGGTGGACGCCAACCCGCTCTACCGCCGCTACTTCCTGAAGAAATGGCGCGCGAGCCTGCGCAAGAAACAGGCGCTCTATCCGGAAGCGTACGACTTCTCCGACCTGCTGCGCGAACGTCGCGTGCTGGGC
>CAYULR010000039.1:0-14015 GCA_964445685.1 uncultured Algimonas sp. | reverse complement strand
TGAGGTGAGATAGAACTGGCCGCGCTACGAACGACGAAACACCGTTTATGGGTCTGTATGTCTGATCTGCTTGTGCGGCGTTGGTCCTGTGACATTTTTCTCGTCCCGATCAGGTGTCAGGACACGGCAAACATTCACCATGTCCCAAAGGGGACCGGCAGCGCGGCAATCAACGGAAGACGGGAGACGAAAGGGGTTCGGGCGTCACCACGACACCGCCAGCACAGCCGGTCGGACAGATCATGAGCGGACGCTTCAGAGGTCCGCGCACGACTGGACGAACAAGGCTTGAACCTTGTGCGTCAGTCGAAACGCAAACCTAGATCAGTGCGAGAGTTTTAAGCGCGACGGGAGTGGGGCGAGGTGGGTCGCGCCATTTAAGCCCGCCAAGATTGGTCGCAGCCATTCCAGCGCGGCGAGGTGACGGAAGTGCCGTCGACATGATGACGGCTTGCGGACTGGAGAACTCGACCGACATGGCATTCGGAAGGTCAGCGGACGCCGTGAGAATATTCGTATCATCGCAGTGAGAGCAATTCTCGACATGGTCGTGACTATCGGGATCTGGATCGCAGTGTCCGGGTGGCATGTCCTGCGGGACATGCCCTTCCGCCATATCCGATATAAGAAATGTGGTCCCGCTTTGTGGGCCAGTGACAGTCTGCTGAACTACATCTGTCTTGGCATGAAGACCGTCTTGGACAGCTGGCTGGGCATTGGCTGGCAGACAGGCACATAGCACCTGGAGCACGCCGAAGGTTACGGCGACGATCAGGGCGAAAAACGCGCGTGTCTGACCTGCGGCCATAGGAAAGTTGCTCCAGTTAACTCATTGGATTATACCCGTGGTGGGTATTTGTCAATTTAGCATGGATGAACATTGTGTCAGCCAATACGATAAACCGGTTAAAACGTTCCGAAGGACAAATCCGAGGCATCGTCAAGATGTTGGAAGACGGACGGTACTGCATTGATGTGCTACACCAGTTACAGGCTGTGAAGGCGGCGCTCGCCAAAGCAGAGTCCCAGCTACTTAAGGATCATGCCCAGACTTGCATCGCGGACGCGATCTCATCGGGCGATGCCAACATGCAGAAGGAGAAGGTCGGTGAGCTGATTGATCTCTTCGACAAGCTCAAACGCTAGAGAAAGTGACTATGCCGTCCAGAGGCTGTGGTCTTCCCATCCATCTATAAAACCTGCGCTATCGAGACTGATCTCCTCCGGAAGATTGGCCTCCAGTAAAAACGCCCGGAAGCGCGTGGGCCACTGCGTGTCCTCATGAAGCTGTCGCAGAAGGTAGATGATGACCGCGACGCATCCGTAGAGTCGGGTCCTTATCTGTTGAGGAACGGGACCGCCGACTGGGGCGAGCGCGGTGAGATAGGGGAGTTTTCCTGGCTTGATCTGCGGAATATTGACGAACGGTCGGTTCCATGTTCGCAAATGATGGGCGCAACGGTTTCGCAGCTCGTTCAGAGAGGACATCCAGGAGACAAGTGTTCCTCTTTGTAGACCGAACCGGACCGCCACGGCATCGCGGTTTTTCTGATTTAGGTTTTGCAACATGTAGGACATGTTACCCCACGTCCATTCCTCTGCCGCAATCCAGATCGGTGGCGGCCCGCTATATTTTCGCCTGAAATGCTTTGCGGACTCCGCTTTGGACCTTGCAAAGGCCTTGTCCAGCCCCTGTATGAAGGCCTCGAACAGCATCTCGCCATCGTCGTTCAGCTCTATCTTGAAGCTGTTCTTGTAGCTTCGGGTATCTCGGTGTCCAAAGGGGTTGAGCGCGCCGAGCGTGTCCACAAGAGCGTTGCGAACGGCTATTTCGATACGCTCCAGCGGGTCGGAAAGGAGAAGTCGGATCTGCTTGTCGAAGAGGTAGAAGTCGGTGACGTCATTGAAAGCGAGGCCGTCTCGGAATTGGTCAAGGCGGACAGTACGACCGTCTCGATCCTCCAGCTTCCGGAATGGGTAGGCGTATGCACTCAGCCGGTAATAGCCGACCCGCTCCAGCCATCGCTTCGCACGATTTTCATGGGTTTCATCGAGCCCGCGTGAGGCAAGGAGCTTCAGCTGATCCTCTATGCCTGTATAGGGCTTGGAGTGGGCGGGTCTGGGATCGGCTTTGCAGATGATATACCCCCAGACAGCAGAAGACCGGCCCGTAGAAAGGAACAAGTCCTAGCCAGGGGAGCCGGTCATAAGGTGATACACATATAGGGCAGGCAGTCCGGTCGATCAACCAAAAAAGCGCGGCGCGCGTCTTAGGAACCCGCCTTATAGGGAGGAGGGCTTCTTTCTGCCGCTCCATCCACACCCTCATTAATCTCGAAAGGGAGGGCCTGAAGACTGTGAGCAAATAGTATGATCGCGCCGATGCGCAGCTTGATAGCAGACGCAACGAATGGCAAGCTTTCTGGGCGGATATCGGTGCCACATCCGTTGGTCTTGCCAAATATCCGCTATTTCAGTGTCGAAGACCCTGCTTCCGATACTGGATTAGAAGGTGTCCGATACCTGCAAACAGCGGTCTAAGCCTCTGTTTCAAAGACTGATTATCCGAAAATCTCCTGAAACTGCCGCGAACTGTATCTATATACAAGCCACTGGAAGTCGCATTTGTTGGTCTGCAACAACAAGATTGGAGACAAAAATGGATGCAATTACTGAAATCATGGGGACTTTCGCGGAACTGTCCGTCGTCGGGATGGCGCTCCTTGTGGCGCTGGGCGTCATCGGCTTGGCCTTTTACTGCCTGTGGCTCATCGGTCGCCGCGAGAAGTCCTGATGCCGTCGCGGCGGGATTGGGTCCGGTGGCCGAGCCGCCGCGTCTATGAAGAGAAGCTGCTGCAGCGTTTCCACTGGCGGGATGGCGGCAAGGGCTCCCATGTCGCAGCGCTGAAATGCTGGATCGCTCTGGCGCATCTCTCCGATCAGGAAACCGGAAATGTCAGGGCGAGCTTCGACACGCTCAGCGAAATCACGGGAATGGGCCGTAGACAAATCGCTGAAGGGTTGAGGGTGCTGAAGGCGTTTGAGATCATCTCGGACGGCAAGACGCGCGGAACCTACCATATGACCGGCTTCGACCCGAACGCGGGCTGGGCGATGCTGCCTTGGCGTTCGCTCTACAAATGGGACACCGTTGCGATGTTCCAGAACATGTCCGGTCGCATGCCGGTGCATCTCGATGCGCTTAAGCTCTTCCTGCTCTTTGCCGCGAGACGGGACACCAACACGAACACGGCCAACATTACTTACGACCAGATCGTCGAGCTATCCGGTGTTCCGAAGTCCCGTATATCCAGTGCGATATCGTTCCTCGCGGCCAATCAGGTGCTCATGGTCGAGAACCGCCCCAGCGAGAAAAGCGATTACGGGGTATCTAACGGCTACCGGCTACGTGGCGTCGATGCCTACCGCCACCGAGGGACATTAGGGCGAGCAAGCCTGTAGACATTGTCGGCTACACTGAAGCTTTGCGCTGACGCACAACAACATGACTCATGAAGGAACTAGATCATGACGAGCTTGATCGACACATTGCTGGGCGGCGGAGCCATCAACAGAAGTTGGAACTTCGGTGAAGCCTCCGCACAGATGCCCTTGAGCCTAGTCGAAGGCGAAGCTCTGGTAAAAGGAAACTTCACAATTCCGGAAGGCTTGCCACCTCTTGCCGCTTTGTTTGATCTTCAGTCGAAAGATGTTCGGCTCACAGGATGCAGCTTTACAGGCCAACACTCTATGGTCGGGGAAAAGCACTATGACGGTGAGATACGACCGTCTCAGATATGGGCCGCAAGTTTCAATCCATTTGACGGCCAAGTGGTGCAAGGTGCGACGCTGACGCATGATGAACTAGGCATCTTGTTTTTAACACCGCCCATTGAACACATTGAGAATTACAGATTCGACAAGGAAGGGCTAGACGGCTTGCCGGAGTCTGTCGAACGAGTCTGGTTCCAAGAACGCGGACCTGAGTTCAAGGTCGCGGTGCCGGAAAGAGGGGTCAGTGTTCGGGTTTCGCGGACCCGCTCTGAGTCAAGTGGCCAGTCCGGTCATAAATCGTTCAGGGCTCAAACGGTTATAGGGCTGGACTTCGACAGCGCCGTGTCGGCGCAACATGCTCTGGACATCGCCGCGGACCTGGAGAGCATGATTGCCGTGCTCATACTGAAGCCGTTTAGCTTTGGGACCGTCGACATGTTCTGTTCAGACAGACGATCCGCAAAGCTCGTCTGGGCGCATGACCGTCCCCGAAATCAGCGAGGGTTAGGCAGTTTCCACGAGCATGTCTTGCCATACATGTCCCCAGACCAGTTCGCAAAGCTGGTACGCCGACACCTCACACTCACCGACCATGAGCGCGTCGCCCGTCGCATGATGACCTTGTCTCTCGAAGCCGACGATACGCTAGGCCGCTTCATTGCGATCGCGCAGGCATTCGAGGTTCTGGCGCGCATAGACAAACCGGCCGGACCACCTGTCGATAAGGAAGATTTCAAGGCTGCGGTCGAAGCGGCCAAGACGGCTCTGTCCGACGCCAAAATGCCGGACGAGGTAGTTGAACGGCTCGGAACCCTGATGAGATCGAGCAACGCGGAATCAGGTCGTGATGCCCTGGTCCGGATAATGAACGATGCTATGTCCAGACATGGCCTTGGAGCGAAATATCCCGTCGAGGCCGTCGCTCGTGCAGCCAACAAGGCCCGGAACACCCTGGTCCATATTGCCGCCGAGTCATTCGACGGCCTCAATGCACAGCTGGAAACAGCGGTCCACGCGGCGACAGAGCTGCATTTCATCTATCTCCTGCATGACCTCGCCAGGGCTGGCATAGTCGTAGATCCTGCCACGGCTGTAACAGCCAAGATTAATCGTGACTATGGAAGGTTGGGTCGGGACTGGGCGCAGTCCTTGAGCAAAGGGTCGGAGTCGTTGGGACCAACTGCCAACTAGCAAGGCTGTAGATTGGCAGTACGTTGCGCTTCTGTGTTGATGAGAGAGCATATACAGCTAAACCATGGATCACTTGAAGAGAACGGTGGAGTTGCAGAAGTTTCCAGCCGAGGCTTTCAAGCAGGTTCAACCTTCGAGTAGTTTGCCGGTATGCGAACTCGAAGTCTTGTGCGCCCGTGACATCCAAGCCGACGGCCATCTTTATGTCAGCGCCCTCTTCGATGAATGCGAAATCGTAGCCGACGGTCTGGAACACCGGGTTGGAGTGCGCCGATGCGTTTTCTCGCTCGGTCTAACCGGGTTGAAGACCGCGACGGCCGCTAAAGCAGGCGCCTCGGACCTACAGGAAGCGACGATCGTCCGCGCTACGGCGGAGAGAGGGCGCAAAAAAACCGGAGGCGGCAAAGCCAGTGTGAGCGAGAAGGGGGCTGGGCTGGAGTTCTCGGTATCTCGATCCGATGATGTGCGCGTGTCGAAGACGGTCGAGACCGCAGAACGCAGGGCGGTCCTCCAAGTGCGGCCGGGGAACAAGTGGACGTTGGAGTCCAGCAACGAAAGGCCCTTGGTCGGCTATGGCGTAGGGTTTCAAACACCGTTCTGCATTTTACTCGACACTGACCGGGCCAATATGCGCAAGATCGATGTGGTGGTTTCAGCCAAACAGCGTGATCTCGTCATCACCCCTGACCCCAAGACGAAGCGACGCGCTCGCAAAGGCGTCGATGATGCGGTTCAAGGTATCTTGGCGGCCAAGAAGCTCCATGAAGAACTTGATCTGGGCGAAAGCTATGCGGGGCTCATTCCATTTGCCCGGCTTACTCTGTCCGATGAGGATTTATGAATGTCGGACACGGACCTTATACCCTTGCTGACTTTTGCCGAGGCCTCCGCAAAAGCCGGATTGAACCCGAGCCGTGATTTTCGTCATGCTGATCTCTCGGGTATCGACTTTACAGGTTCTGATCTGTCGGGGCATGACTTCACGGGTGCCGACCTTCGCGGGAGCTATGGTCTGAATGTCACTCTTGCTTCTAGCACGATAATCGATGGGGCATCCGTTGCGGGGTCGATGTTCTCATCTCTTGCAACCGAAAGGCGCATCGCGACGAACCGACTCGCCTTGCGGCGGCTCGATAGCCTGCGCGAAGACTCGGTCGAACGGGCAGGTTTCCTGCAACGCTCGCTTGGAAACGAGGCCCACGAGGACTTTGACATTGCTAGGCTTCTCCTGAACGAACAGGAGTCCTCATTCACCATCATCAGCGCGTTCTACGGAATGCTCGGACGATCGGAGCAGGCGATCCAAGAGGTAATTTTTGATGTGTTTGCGCGTCGTCTGCATAACACCACGCTGGTCGCAAATTGGCTTCGGGCCATAGGCCGGCGACAGCTCCGTGAAACGCTTGTAGAACTTATAACCGGCCTCTTGCTAGATGACAGACCCGAGATCGGCTTGGAAAGCCTGCGCGCCCTCAGCTATCAATCGGATTTGAATCCTGTCCAGCAAAAAGAGATAGTCCGGCGTGTTCACGACCCACGGTTCCGTGCAGTGAGACACAAGATCGCCTTCAGTGCCTCATGCGGTGTGTGCTTCGAGTATAAAGATACGCGATCTGGACAGACATTCGGGTGGCTGCCGTCACCCGGTCGCGCAATCTCAAAGAGCCTCATGGGTCAAGTCGAGCCCGTTCGTGTCATCGAGCAACGACTTGAAGGATCCTTGAGCCGGTCTCGAATAGCGTTACGCCGAGAGCCACCTCTGGCAATAAAAGGCAGTGGTATTGGGCAGGGCCAACAAGCCGTAAGTCGATACCTTGCAACAGTGTTCTACGAGAAGGGGCTGGCCTTCATGCTCGAAGGCTCAATGCGCTGGCCATCGGACGTGCGAGACAAAATCAAGGACGAGGATAGCGAGACCGGACTCGTCCGTCCCAAGGAAGAAATCGTGAAGCCTGACGATATCAGTCAGACGCTTAAATGGTTCCGTCGCGCCGTGTTGAAGGATGGACGTAGGCATCGTGCAGATCACTTCGATACGGAGGTTCCATTATACGGGACGACGATATGTCAGTCTGAACTCGTTAGGCTTGCGCATCTGTAGCCATTCTTCACGCAACATAATGCACCTTATGTTGCCACAAAATTCGTGGATCAGCCTGAGATGCGAACGCATGAAGAACTTCGATTCGATAACATTTCATTATGAACAGAAATCGAGGTTTCCGTACTTCAAACCTTTCTAGATTCGAATCTTCAGCACCTCGTCCGCCTTGGCTTTGTCCAGCGTCCGGTCGTAGAGCTTCGTCGTCGTCGAGCTGGAGTGGTTGGCCATGACGCGCGCGTCCTCGATCGTGCCACCGTTCTCCAGATAGGTCGTGATGCCCGTCGCGCGGAAGGTGTGGTTGCATACAGCTGTCTCAACTCCCGCCGCCTTCGCGCGTCGGCCCACCATCGCCCAAGCTGAACGGCGATTGTAGCGGCGCCCGGTGAGATGCCCGCCGCGGTTGCTGGCCGACTGGAAGAGGGGCGTCTCCGGCCCGTGCAGACCGCCCTTGAGGATTAACGCGTCTAGCATGTCCTCTAGCTCCGGATGCACTGGCATCTCATGTCGCTTGGAGCCTTTCTCCATGCCGATGATCCAAGGTTGGTCGCCCCGCATGACATAGTCCTTGCGGTCGAGCTTAAGGGCAGCCGAGATGCGGAAGAAGGAGTAGGTCATGAGACCAATCAGGGCGCGGTCGCGCAGGTCGGCCGTTGTGGCACGCTCTCCATGCGGGACGTGGTCCAAGATCTGCCGAACCTCTGTGGACACGATCACAGGCGTCTTGCCATGCCGGGCGTCGAGGCGGGGGAGGCGCACGGACGTCGACGGATTAACCGAGATGAGCCCGTCCACAACGCAGCTGTCGAGGAAGACCCGGAGGGCGGACAGATACAGCCGCACGGTCGTGGTCTCGTACTGCTCGTCCATGGAGCGCGTGAACTCGACGATGTGCGCGGGTTCGACGTCTAGGATATCCGTGAGCCCGGCGACAGCCGTGAAGCGTAGGAAGGCGTCGATGCCGTTGGCGTAGGTCTCGCGCGTATGGTCGTTGAGCTGGCTGCGCAGGAAGGCCTCGTGCAGCTGCGCGAGGCGCTCGTCATGCAGGATCGCAAAGCTGTCGAGGTTGTCTGGAAGAGCGGTGGAAGCGGGCTGGGATCGTTTCATGGGACATAATCTGCACTATGTCCCGTGAAGATAGAGTTACGACGGATCAGCTTTCCCAAGAGCTTCGGTCCTTGGGAAGACCTGACCTGTTCAGAACACGCACTTTCGCGGTCCCATCGTTTGCCTCCGCAGGACTGTCGTTCCATCTCCACAGCACCAGGTTCGATCCGACGCCTGCGTTCCCGGGCGCGAAGCTTGGAACAAGAATGCCATGAGCGCCCATGGCGATCAGCTTTGCTGCTAACCGATTCGACTGGGGGTCCAGCCCTCGGTGCATCTCAGACTCCCAGTTCGAACATGCGAGGTCCTGTTCTGTAAAGCCCAAGGCTTCCAGGACATCCTGTTTTCGCAAATCTAGGATACGACGACTTATAACCCGAAGATGGTAGAAGGTGTACGGTGAGACGTTCAAACTGAAGCGGACTTCCCTGGCGCAGGTGTTGAAATCCAAAGACGTATAGAGCGCTGGCGTCCCTCGGGCGTTAAACCGCCCACCATGCCGCTGGGCGCCTGCTCCCGAAGTCGGCTCGTACGACCACTCGGGCCTTGCCGCACGCACAACGACGTCGTCAAACAGAGTAAAACTAGATGTCACGGCAATCCGCCCTTAGGCAAATCCACCCTCATGGCGACGTGCAATGTGTGCTCTCAGGCCATCGCCCTCTCCGTCCTTGACAATCTGCTCGGGCGTTCGGCCTCCAAAGCCCGCGATAGGTTCCGAACGGAACCAGGCGTATGCCATCAAGGAAGACCCGACCGCGGGTGTCACAGCATTGAGGAACTCCACGAGCTGGCGCAGCTTCATCTGTACGCTCACCGATTTGATGCGCGTTTCTCTCGACAAGGACTCCTTGGGTATGCCCAATGTTTCTCCAAGCTCGCGCTTAGTCGTATGAAGTCCAGCTGCAAGGTGTTCGGGCGAGATCCGTCCGTGTTCGACGGTGGATGCTAGATGCATGATCAACTCCTATGCCGTATATATATGGCATTTGGGTTGCCTTTGCAAGACCGCTCGATTGTTGGCGACCCCGCGCTGCCGGATGCCCGCAGATGGCTACCAAGAGCCGAGACTACTGCCTAGGCCAAGCGTGGTGCTTATAAAGCGGTGTTTATACGCACTATGTGTGGTCCGTTCCCGACGGCTTTTGCTCGAACCCATTCCAAACCTTATCATAATGTCTTGCCGTAAGGATGATGGGATGCTGGAGCGTCCCGCCCGACGCCCCGGCGGCCGGTCCGTTTTGCATCCGTCCATGCAGCGACGGGCCGGCCAAGGCTCATTCGAGCCCCACAAACCCAACGCTGTCACCGATGAGGCGTTGCCCGCCTGCAACAAGCTGGCTCCCGATTAGCCGGACTTTCTGCAGTTGGACGAACCTGGTGAAAGCCAGCCTTAAAACAATTAGAATTTTGACGCCGATTTTGCCGACATGGGGGCTCAGCGTTCCATATCGGGATATGCTTTTCGAAGCACTTGCAGCAGCCGATCGCCTGTTACGGGCTTGGTCAGCACGCGGTCGTTCTGATCGATGAACTCCACGCTGTTCGCATCATAGGCCGTGATGAAAATGTAAGGTATGCCGCGTTCGTCCAGGACCTCCTTGACCGGTCGGGACGTCTTGCCCTTCCCGAGGTTCACGTCGAGGAAGGCCGCATCGAAGTCGTCCTGCTTGGCCCGCTTTATTGCGTCCTCTAGGTGGACGCTGGGCCCGACGACCTCGAAGCCGAGATCTTCCAGGAGATCGGTAAGCTCGAAGGCGACGATGACTTCGTCTTCTACGACGAGTATGCGCTTTGGTTCCTGGCTCATGGTTGGCGATCCGCTTTCTGTTCCGTCCACGGCATCTCCAAGCTCCATTCGACTCCATCGCGGGCAAAAAGGGTCTTGGCCTTCCCATGTGTTTCGGCGGACACGGCGCGTTCCGTCAGGAACGAGCCGAAGCCGACCTCTTGTGGTTCAACGGGCACGGGACCGCCCCGTTCCGTCCAGGCGAAGACGAGGCGTCTGTCGGCACCCTCTCCGGTCAAGCTCCAGGATAGCGTCACGGATCCGTCCGGCACGGATAGCGAGCCGTACTTTACCGCATTGGTCGCCAGTTCGTAGAACGCCATGTAGAGCGACAGGCCCAGACGGGACGGCAGCTCCACCTTCGGGCCCTGCATATCAATGCGCCCCTCCCCGATGTGCGCAAGCATGTCGCCCGCGATCGCCTCCACCGTGCCCTTGTCCCAGGACGAGCCGATCAGCTTTGCGTGAGCGTCCGCGTAGGCGTCGAGGCGGCCATCGATGCCGAGGCGCAGTTCCGGCGGTGTATCCGCCTTGCGGAGGGACTGCCCGACGATGGACTTCACTACGCTGAACGCATTCTTCACCCGGTGGTCGAGTTCGTCGATAAGAACCTGCTGCATATCCTGCAGCCGGCGCTCCCGGTCGATGTCGAGGACGGCCACGGTCGCGCCGATCGTGTCCCCGCTCTCGTCCAGTACGGGCCGCCCGATGATGCGGATCCAGACGCGGGTGCCGTCGCCGCGTTGATAGTGGACGTCTATCTCCGCCTGCTCTTCTCCGTCGCGCAGCACGCGCGATAGCGGATATTCATGGCTCTCCACGCGTTGGCCGCCCGCATGAAAGGACACCCACTCCGCATAGTCATCCACATCCTCTGAGTAGAGCACGGGATGGCCGACAAGTTGCTCCACGTGCCGGTTGCCGTGGACGATCCGCCCCTTGGCATCGGCGAGGATCACGCCGACCGGGACCGTGTCCAGCACGACTTCCAGGATATCGAGACGCTTGGCCGACTTCCGGTACAGGGCCGCGTCCTCATCGCTTCTCGCCATGCGGCTGGCGAGCTGTGCCTGCAAGTCCCGGATCTCGGCACGAAGCGCGTCTTCGGATCTATCAGGCAATGGCAGCGCTCTTCAATTATGGCGCATACGCGCATGGATGGATGCACCCATCTAGCAACGCTTTTAAGAAATGATAGAGGTGTGTTCGATCAGCCCCGGAGGATAGCGTTGCAACGTGATGGCTTGGCCTCTCGCTGACACCTGACCGTCCCGCTGGCCTTCCCCCTGAAAAGTGGTCCACTTTGAGAGTTAGAGTTTTTGGCTATTTTGCGCTTGAAGGAGCACAACATGGCGAGAAAACGCTACACCCCAGAACAGATCATCGCGAAGCTACGAGAGGCCGACGTAAGGCTAGCCGCAGGCGAGAAGACCAAGGCGATCTGTCGATCGCTGGGCATTGCGGAGCAGACCTACTACCGATGGCGACGCGAGTATGGCGGCCTTAAGGTCGACCAGGCCCGGCGGCTCAAGGCACTCGAGAAGGAGAACCTGCGGCTTCGTAAAGCCGTGTCGGACCTGACCTTGGATGCCATGATCCTCAAGGAGGCTGTCGAGGGAAAGTACTAAGCCCTTCACGTCGTCGGCTGGCCGTGGACCATGTATGTGACGCGCTCGATGTATCCGAGCGCCGTGCGTGTCGAGTTCTCGGTCAGCACCGTTCCACCCAGAGGAAGCCGAAGGTCGTCGCGATCGACGAAGCGAGGCTGACGGCTGACATCATCCGCCTGGCAGAGCAGTATGGTCGATACGGCTACCGCCGCATCGCCGCACTGCTGCGCCGCGAAGGCTGGACGGTCAACGCCAAGCGGGTGGAGCGGATATGGCGCCGCGAAGGGCTCAAAGTCCCGCAAAAGCAGCCCAAGCGTGGGCGTTTATGGTTCAACGACGGATCCTGCATCCGTCTTAGGCCGCAGCACAAGAACCACGTCTGGTCCTACGACTTCGTGGCAGATCGAACCTATGACGGGACAGCGTTCCGGATGCTCACGGTCATCGACGAGCACACGCGCGAGTGCCTGGCGATCCATGTCCAGAGGAAGCTCAAGCACGACGACGTGCTGGCTGTCCTGGCGGATCTGTTTACACACAGAGGAGCGCCCGAGCACATCCGGTCGGACAATGGAGCCGAGTTCACAGCCCAGGCCGTCCGCGACTGGCTTGGCAGGGTCGGTGTGAAGACCCTGTTCATCGAGCCGGGCAGCCCATGGGAAAACGGCTACAATGAGAGGTTCCGCTACGCGGCCCTGCGGGGAGCAATGGCAAGCTGCGCGACGAGCTTCTCAACGGAGAGATCTTCTATAGCCTGAAGGAAGCACAGATCCTGATCGAACGCTGGAGGGAGCACTATAACACCGTTCGGCCGCATAGCTCGCTAGGCTATCGCCCACCGGACCCGAAAACGATCTTGCCTCGCCCATCCGGCCCGACCTACACTGCGTTCCGGTCGACCCAAATGGGCGACCCTAACCGCCAAGCTCTAACTTAGCGGATGGACCACTTCATAGGGGCAGGCCAAGATGCGGCCCGTGACCAATGCAGCAGCGCTTAAAGCAAGTCCTCCCCGCAAGGGGCCTTCCACTTCGTGGACGCGGGCTTCCAGCAGGCATATACCATTAGCCAGCGGTACGGAGGACTGCGGCGACGTGCGCCCCGCTACCCTCACACCCGAAACTGCGGTCGCCATGTTCAAGCTTGTTGACATAAGTTCTTTCTTTGTTCTCTTGCGGGTCGCGGAGTCAAGCAAAACAGGAATAATGTCCTAAAATGTCTGTGCAGAAGATCTGAACAAGACTCGGAGAAGCTTCATGAGGTCCAGAAGTCGCCTGCCACATCCGGAGGAAAGTGGATATGGCGGGCTATGAGCACGGCAAGGAACGGGAAATGCCCTCCTGTGCTTGCTACCGCGCTACGCCCTATGGCTTGTCAGTCGCAACCGTGCTGCGCACTCTGGGCGCACCTGCCGAGCTATGCCGCCTATTCCGTGTACAGCCGCGCCAGAAACGACGTCGGCTCCAGCATGGCATGATCTGAGAGCGGCGGTGTGATCTCGAACGCCCGCGGCTCCCGCGCCGCGTCCCATACCCGGACCAGGCGCCAGCGGTCCGTGTTCTCCTCCGCCACCCGGCACTCGTTGCTCGTGATGTGGAACGGCGTGCGCGCCCAGCACATGGTGGTCTTCACCTCCAGCCAACGAGGCGCACCGGAAAGCTCGAAGCTGGAGATGTCGTAGCCCCCCCGTCGCCCTCTTCCCTCGCAGTCCACATAACCTGCCGGGACAGATACCTGCGGCCCGCGTCGAAGAGACGCCTACGCTCGTGCTCGAGCACGAGACGCTCGCCAAGTTCGCCGGTTACCCTGTTCCGGGCGTCGCGGGCCGCAACGTCAAACCGGCCGCCGACCATGACAGCCGCCTTGCGGGATGCTTGGGCAAGATCGTCCGGCACGGATGGCGCGACAGCGTCGATGGTAGTAGAAGACCGTGTTTTGTCGATCATATCCAGCATTGCACTTTGCAAGGCTCGCGTCCGTGTGCCTGTCAGGCTGACAAATGCGGCCGCATGAGTGGCATCAACGGGCGCACCTGAAGGTAGCGAGAGCCAAGCGCGCACCTCCTTCTGCCGCCGGGCTTCCCCATCCTGGATGAGATCATCCAGCGTCTGAATAGACCTGTCAGATGTAGGAGAATAAAATTCGTTTTCTCGGCTAATCTTCTCGATGCGCTTCCAGAACGGTTCTCCGCCGCACGGGAACACCCAAACCGACGGATTTTTACGGCTGCCCCCCGCACGACGGAAGCCGCGCTGTAGCATCTGCTGAAGATAGTGCTGATACGTGCCAGCCAACGGCGATCTCCTTTCAGCTGATCAGGATGAGATATAGACGTGCAGCTGCTACAGGTTAACCAGACCCAAGTCCTCTGGGTCGCCGCAGTGTTGGTCGACAGCACTTTGCATAAGCACGACGAGGTTCATGGCTTCGGACCGTGCTGAGG
>CAYULR010000038.1:0-14129 GCA_964445685.1 uncultured Algimonas sp. | reverse complement strand
GGCCTGCACCTGGGCATGGACGCGCCGAACTGGCCGCCGGAAAACATCGAAGATCTTGCCAAGAAATACGACGACCACCTCTAGGGTTCCCTAGAGACAGGTCGCACGTTTTAACGCTGAAGGAATAAAGCCATGCGCCATCGCATCGCACACCGCAAACTCAACAAAACCGCCTCGCACCGCAAGGCCATGTTCGCGAACATGTCCTCCTCGCTGGTCGAGCACGAGCAGATCGTCACGACTCTGCCCAAAGCCAAGGAGCTCCGCCCGTTCGTGGAGAAGCTCGTCACGCTCGCCAAGAAGGGTGACCTGAACTCCCGCCGCATCGCGATCGCCCGCATGCGCAACAAGGACCAGGCCAAGAAACTCTTCGACGTGATCGGCCCGCGCTACGCCGACCGTTCGGGTGGCTACATCCGCATCATGAAAGCGGGTTTCCGCTACGGCGACAACGCGCCCATGGCCGTCATCGAATTCGTCGACCGCGACGAAAGTGCCAAAGGCAAAGTCGACCGTGAGCGCGCCGAAGCGGCCCACCCATAGCGTCGGTCGGAAGCCCCGGTGGGGCTTCTGAAGCGAAGGCGCCGACGTCCCTAGACGTCGGACCCAGCCCGATATGAAAGGCCCGCTTTCGAGCGGGTTTTTTGTTGCAGTCATGCCTTATAGGCGGCTGACGCCTAGCGTCGGTCGGAAGCCCCAGACGTTTTTCTGTGGGACTTTTGAAGCCGAAGCGCCGACGTCCCTAGACGTCGGACCCAGCTATCAAGTGAAAAGCCCGCCTGAGCGCGGGCTTTTTGCTGTCTGACTCCAGGAAGCCCGTGTCTTAGACCAACCGCTCTGCAGCCTCCCCACGGCTCCGCTGCACCCGCCGCCCCAGGTTCCGGTCCAGGAACCGACCCAGATCCGCATCCACCGGTTCGAACCCGATCTCCCGCGCCTGTACGGCTTGATCCGCCAGCAGGATCTCCCGCCCGATGCCAAACCACTTCAGCAGGGCTGCCGGAGCGGCGAGCCAGGCCGGACGGTGAAGGGCCGCTGCCAGGCTTTGCGTGAACGCCCTGTTCGTCGTCACGCCCGCCACCGCGTTGACCGGACCCGCGACGTCGCTGCGCTCGACCGCGTGCAGTACGAGACGCACAAGGTCGTCGCGGCTGATCCAGCTCATGCGCTGTTGTCCCGTGCCCAGCCGCATTCCGCCGCCATATTCGGTTGGGACGAGCATCTGGCCCAAGGCCCCGCCCGCCCGGTCGAGCACGATGCCGATCCGCAGGAACACGGTCCGCCGCGCTCCGACTTTCGCGCCTTCCGCTTCCCACAGCTGGCAGAGCCTTTGGCTGAAGCTCCCGTCGGGCTCAATGGGCGTATCTTCGTCCACGCGCCCGGCAGCCACGCCGTAAATCCCGATCGCGCTCCCCTGGATCAGCGTGGCGGGACGTTGGTCCAGCCGGGCCACGAGAGCTGCCAGCCCACGCGTGACGTCTGTGCGGCTGCCGCAGATGCGCGCTTTCGCCTTGCGGGTCCAAAGACCGCCCATGATGGGCGCCCCGGCGAGGTTGATGATGGTGTCGATAGTTGTGTCGTTCGCAATCTGGTCCAGCTCCGTGACCACGGTGAAGGGCGGTTGCAGCCCCCGCACATTGCCTTGGCGCGCCAGCAGGATGACGTCGTGTCCAGCGGCTTGCAGCGCCGGGACGAGGCGTTGGCCGATGAAGCCCGTTCCGCCCGTCACGAGAATGGTTTGCCGTTTCGCGCTCGGTATCGCGAGCTGGGCCAGCGGTCTGCGGTGCAGCCGCGCAAACCGCTCCGCCGCCAGCCAGTCCCGCGCCGCGAGCACCGTGCAAGCCGCCGCGCCGAACAGACACATCGCGCTCATCCAGCCGTGCCAGACAGGGCTGACCCCGGTTGGTGCCTGGCTCCAGGCGAACAGCAGCGGAATGAGCAGGGCGAGGATGCCGCCATAGTTCGCCGTCAGCACCGTGTGCAGCAGCCGTTCCGTCACGGGCAGTTTGCGCGTCGCGTCTTCTTCGGCGAAGTCCTTCAGCGTGATGGCGAATTCCGTCACCAGCACCCCGATCAGCAACAGGGCGACCAGCCCGTGCGGCTGCACCACCGCCACCCCGCCCAGCACGAAGCCGTAGAAGAGGTTGCGCAGCGCGTGCAGGCGCAGCTCCCCGCGTTGGCTGTCGCGCCAGGCAAGGCGTTCCGTGATCTCGTGGTGGATGATCGTATCCAGACCGCCCATGACGATCTGCGCCGCGATGAGTGTCCAGAGAAGCGTCGTCATCGGAGGGTCTCCATGTCCTGAAAGCGGATGCGCTGGTCCAGCAACGTGCCGAACAGGGCATGCCGCAGCGTGAGAGTGAAATCGAAAGTGCCGCCCGCGCGGTCATGATGGCCGACCGTCAGCCGCCCCGGCGTGAGCCAGCCGGGCAGGGCGACGCGGCGTCCGAACAGGCGCAGCAGGTAGCAGTCGCTCTCGAAGACGAGCCCGTCTTGCGTGGTTTTCACGATCAAGCTCATGCCAAGCCACCGCGTGACCCACTCCTCGCACCCGGTCGGACCGGCGAAACGTTTCGTGCTGCGCACGGTCTGTGGAAAGCCGCGTCCTGTGCGGCTGTACTGTCGCAGCCAGAACTGCCCGTTGCCGTGCGCGTCCTCGGTCACGCTGACGATGGCGGCCGCGCCGTCATTACCCCGGTCCAGGGGCAGCGGGGCGCCCGCAAGACGGCAGAAATGGGCGAGGGCAAGGCCCAACCCGTTCATGCGCGTGTGCTGGACGTGGCCTTTGTAGACGGCGGCGTCGCCCGCGCGAAGCCGCTTGGCGAAGCGCCGCCTGACTGCAGGCGGAAGCTGTTTCCAGGCGTCCCACCCGACCAGGCGGGCATAGCGCGGGTCCAGCAACTCCGCCATCCCGCGCGCCTCCGGACGGTGAAGATCGTCTCGGGTCTGTCTGGCGGCGGTCGGCATAATGATCGTCCTGGCTAGCTTTTCCCGAGGCCCAGCAGGGCCACGATACGGTCGCCGAGCCGCACGAGGCGGGTCAGCGTCTTGACGGGCAGGCCCTGCATCTGGGCGTACCAACGGTCCATGTCGGCGGTGAAGGCGTGCATTTCGCGCAGGCGGCGGCGCTGTTCATCGCTGACGCGCTCGTCGCCTTCCGCGTCGCTCAGGCAGGCGGACAGGGTGCGCAGGGCGGGATCGATCTCGCGCGCCTTGCGGGCGGCGGCGATGCGGCGGGCCAGCTCCCACACGTCCGTCTCGGCCGTGAAATGGTCGCGGCGGTCACCGGGGATGGGCAGTCGGCTGACGATGCCGAAGCCGATCAGCTCCTTCAGGCTGTTGGAGACGTTGCTGCGCGAGATGCCGAGTGCTTCGCTGATCGTCTCGGCGGGCAGGGGGCGCTCGCTGATATAGAGCAGCGCGTGGATCTGCGCGATGGAACGGTTCACGCCCCATTGCTGGCCCATATCGCCCCAGTGCAGGATGAACCCGCGCACTGCGGCGGGCATCACGTCTAATGTTTCAGTAATTTCTGTCATGACAGAAACTTAGGAAATGAAGAGGCGGAGTACAAGGATCTTGTGAAGATATTCGCGGAATCCGTGTCCGCTGGGCATGGCATCACCGATAAGATGCGGGTTTCGAGTGACAAAAGCGCACAGGGCGATTACAACATAAATCAAAGTTACACCGAAGGCAGCCCCATTCTCGGATGCTTCACCGGGGACCGCCAGACACCGGAGGAGCCGTGCCACTCTCGAACGACAAGCCGGAACAGGACGCGCGCGGCGCGTCTCCGGAGTCGATTCTGGGAGGGGACTTGCGGGCCCGCGCCGCCAGCCTGAAGGCCGCACAATCGGTCGAGGCCGAGCGCGCGCCGCCCGCGCCGTCTGCGCCTCCCGCCCCGACCCGGAAGCGCGCCGCGCCCCGCACGGAAAAAGCGCTCTCCGCCTCCAAACGCGATGCGATCTGGCTCCATGCCATCGCCAAGGAACGCGACGCCAAGGCGCTGACCGCGCTGTTCGACGTCTATTCGCCCAAGCTCAAGGGCTGGCTGATGGCGCGCGGGGCAGGCGGCTCGACCGCTGAAGACGTGGTGCAGGACGTGATGCTGAAGGTCTGGACCGGCGCGCACATGTTCGACCCGGCCAAGGCGAGCTTCGCGACCTGGGTCTACCGCATGACGCGCAACCGCTGGATCGACCACCAGCGCAAGCACGGCCGCATGGATGTGCGCGACCCCGAACTGATGAAGACCATCGCCGACGAGGAAGTGCCCAGCGCGGAATCCGGCTACATGGAGCAGCAGGACAGCCACTGGCTGAACGAGGAAATCGACAAGCTCACCCCCTCGCAGCAAGTCGCGATCCGCATGGCCTACATGCAGTTCAAGACGCACAAGCAGATCAGCGAGGAAACCGGCCTGCCGCTGGGGACCGTGAAGACACGGATCCGCAGCGCGATGCAGGCGCTGAAGGCGAACATGGCGGGACGCGACGAAGGATAGGGGTTGGCGCTCGGCCGCCGTCTTGGGGGCTATGTCCCGTTATCTGAGCCGGACCCTTTCTTTGGAGACTTTGCCTGAACGGCTAGGCCAAACCATGAATGCGTCGGCGGAAGCGGGCGGGCGGCAACCCAACGGCGCGCCCGAAGGCGGCGGTGAAGTGGGACTGGCTGGAAAACCCCGTGTCCAAGGCGATCTGCGAGACCGTCATATCCTTGCGCGATAGAAGCCGCAGGGCGGCCTGCAGCCGCAAGCGTATCAGAAACTGGTGCGGTGTGGCCCCGGTCGTCTTCCGGAAAGCGCGCGAAAAGCTGAAGATGTCCATGCCGCATAGGTCCGCCAGCCGTTGGAGGCCTCCGGGCGCGCAGAGGTCCGACTGCATGAGGTCCACAGCGTCCAGGACTGTCCTGTCAGGCAGGACCCAATCCGTGCGCGCGAGCCGGTCCCTACCGCGCTCGCTACGTATCAGGGTCTTCGCCGCCAGCTCCATGGCGAACGTATCAGCCGCCAGTTGGCTGTCGCCTAGCGATAAGCGGGTCAGGCATAGCTTCTTCCACAACAGCTGCGACAGATCCGGCGAATAGTCGGACTGCAGGAAACGCGGGCTGTGCCGGACGGGATCCCCCCTGAACATGTCGCGTCCCGCCGCCTGGAAGACGGCATCGTCGACATAGACTTGAAGGTGAGTGTTATGGCCGACGGCGGTCACATGCGCACGTGAGTTGGCGCGCGAGTAGCTGACCATGCCTGGCAGGATGTCGCGCTGGCGCATGTCGGCGCTCTCGAGATCGGCGTCGATCTCGACCGTTGCCTTCCCGCCAAGGCAGAGTTCGAAGAGGTGGAAATCAACGGACGTATAGTCGAGCGACAGGTCTCCCTGGTCGAGGACGGAAAGCCCGACCCTGTTCCAGTCGCAGGACAAACCGTCCAGAACCGTCGCGGAGGCGAGGGAAGCGACTTGTTCCGCAGCGCTCTGGCGGTGGAAGAGGTTAGGGCCGTCAGCGTCGGGCGCTGTAATGCTGTCCATGCAATTGCTTATCGCGGCTGGGGGCCGTGTCCAGCCAAGTTCAAGGCTGGGATATCACGAGGCATGGGATCAATGTTTCCTGGCCCTACGGCTCCGCCCTTTCGTCACTCGCCGTAACTGCAGGCAAGGCGGACCCAAGGATACTGCAAGAATCTGAAAGAGAGAGGACCGCCTCCCTGTCTAGTCATGTTGCGTGCGGAAGCACCCGCGCATCTCCAACTTCCCCCTCCTCAGGAGTATCAACATGAAAAAAATCCTCGCAACCGCCCTTCTGGCATCGGTCTCTTTCGCAGCCGTTCCAGGTCTCGCCCAGACCGCGATTCCGATCGGCAACGGGGCTTCTGAAATCGGTGTCGCTTATCTTGCCACACAAGCAATCGGCACGAAGGTCATGGGCGCCGATGGCCAAATGATCGGAAAGGTCATCGATATGGGCCTCTCCAAATCCGGCCGTGCCGAATATGTCGTCATCGAGCCTATGGGTCAGGACGGCCCCCGTAAAACCGTCGCCATCAAATATAGCGAGTTCGGCTGGGACGAGAGCCGCCAAATCCTGACGCTCGACATGTCGGAAAGCCAGCTGCGTCGCATGCTGCATAGCCGTTAGTGTTGCGCGGACGGAGCCGGGTGCTACCCCGTTGCCCCGGCTCTGTCCCGCGAGCGTGAGGACCGGACCCGTTCCGGTCCTCGCCAGCCCTTCGCACGACCCGCATGGCCCTGGCCATATTCCTCTACGTCTTTGCCGAGACCGCCCTGATCTGGGGGCTTCTGTTCGGCCTGACCCGTTTCGACCAAGATGCGGGGTAGCGTCCGCGCAGTCCTCTCATGCGCTCGGCGGTGACCCTTCCTGACACCTTTAGCCGTCCCAAGGATTTTCCATGACCAAACGCGTTCTCATTTCTGGTTCCGGTGTTGCGGGGCCTGTCACGGCCTACTGGCTCGACCGGTACGGTTTCGATGTTACCGTCCAGGAACGGTCCGAGGAATTACGCTTGGGCGGTCAAAACATCGATATCTCGGACGCCGCGCGCGACGTGATAGAGCGAATGGACTTACGAAAGACGGTTCTGGAGCATCATACAGGCGAAAAGGGCACGCGCTTCATTGGTTTGGACGGTCACGTTTCGGGCGAGTTCCCCGTGGAGGAAACAACGGCTTTGACGCGCGAGATCGAAATCCTGCGCGGCGACCTGGTTCGGATATTGGCCGATGCTTGTCCGGACTCCGTGAAGTTCCGTTTCGGCGACTACATCCAGGCGCTGGACGACATGGGCGAGCGTGTGTCTGTCACCTTCGACAGTGGCAAGACGGAAGATTACGACATCGTGCTGGCAGCGGATGGAATGAACTCTCCGACGCGAAAGATGATCATCGGCGAAGGCGACTACGAGGACTATCTCGGTTGCTGGTCGTCCTACTTTACGATTCCGCGCTTGCTGCGCGATACGGACTGGTGGAACTGGTACACCGCTCCAACAGGGATCGTGGCTTTCCTGCGTCCGGACAATAAGGGCACGATCCGGGCATGCGTCAATTTCCTGGACGACAATCCCGATCCCGACCACATGTCGCTGGAGGACAAGAAAGCGGTTCTGCAAAAGCGACTGCGTGGTTCGGGGTGGGAGTGCGACCGCATTGCCGATGCTCTTGATGATGTCGATGATCTGTATCTGGGACCTCTTCACCAGATAAAGGCGGGCCGCTGGTCTTCGGGGCGGTGCGGTCTGGTCGGGGATTCCGCCCATTGCCCCACACCCTATACCGGCATGGGTACTACACTGGCGGTCATCGGGGCATATATCCTCGCCAACGAGCTCGGTACGAATGACGATCATCGGCAGGCTTTCGCCGCTTACGAACGCAAATTCCGCACATTCGCCGAGGAGTCTCAGAAGCTATGGCCCGGTGTGCCGGAGCTTGCCTACGCGGAGTCTCGCTTCAAGGCGCATCTCATCAATTTCGGGGTAGGTCTGGCAGCGTCCACACCCGTTCAGACGCTCATGAGACTGTTCGAGGGCGACAGCGACGAGAACAAGTTCGAGCTGCCCGCCTATCAGGCGGACGCACCGGTCCAGTAGCTTGGGGGTCTGATCCGTAATGCACCCCGCTGAGCCGTGGAGGCTGGCCTTGTGCCAACCTCCAGACAGGGATGCGGGGGCGTCCTATTCTTCTGCTTTGCCCGCCTTCGCCGGATCGTACAGCTCGAACCAGCCCATGATGTTGTCCACCTTGGCGTTCAGGCGGCTCGGGCGGCTGGCGATGGAATGGCTGGAGCCGGGGATGCGGATCAGGGCCGTGTCCACGCCGTTCATCTTCAGGCCGGAATAGAACTGCTCGGCTTCCCAGGCGGGTGTGCGCCAGTCCTCTTCGCCGACCATCATCAGCGTGGGCGTTTCGACCTGGTCGACCATCATGATTGGCGAAAATTTCAGGTAGGCTTCGGGGTTCTCCCACGGGTCGGCGCGCATCCAGTGGCGGCGTACGAACGGCCCGATGTCGGCGGCCAGCGCCATGGTCATCCAGTTGATGACGGGCTTGATGGAGGCGGCCGCAGCAAACCGGTTCGTCTGGGTCACGGTCCAGGCGGTCAGGATGCCCCCGCCGGAGCCGCCCGTGATGAACAGCCGGTCTTCGCTGACATAGTTCCGCGCCACCAGATTATCGACCACGTCCATCAGGTCCTGGTAGTCCTCGCCCGGATAGGCGAGGTCGATTTCCTGCGCGAAGCCCTCGCCGTAGCCCGTGGAGCCGCGCGGGTTCACGTAGACGGTGACGTAGCCTTCGGCGGCGAAACGCTGGATCTCGCTGGAGAAGTAGGGGCCGTACATGGTGTTCGGTCCGCCGTGGATTTCCAGCACCATCGGGAAGCTGCCATCGGGTTTGAAATTGGGCGGCAGGGCGACCCAGGCTTCGATCTCCAGCCCGTCTATGGAGGACGGGATCTGGAACTCTTCCACCGGGGCCATGTCGAGATAGGGCAGAACGTCGTCGTTGAGCGCGGTCAAGACGCGCGCCTGTCCGCCGACCCGCTGTACGGCGACTTCCGCCGGGCGGTCCGTGAAACCGGCCGTGTAGG
This sequence comes from uncultured Algimonas sp., assembly GCA_964445685.1. GTDB lineage: Bacteria > Pseudomonadota > Alphaproteobacteria > Caulobacterales > Maricaulaceae > Litorimonas. The sequence continues at coordinate 5,522 of CAYULR010000038.1, read as the reverse complement.
CGAAGGTCGGGACGCCGGAGCCCGCCACGCTGAAGCTGCCTGCCGCGTAGGGCCGGCCGATGGAGGTTCCGCCCAGGCCCGTCGCCGCCGTGCTGACGCGGCCCGACCGGGCGTCGATGGCGAGGATGTCGATAGCACCCGCATTCTCCGCCTGGGCGTAGATCGTCCGGCCGTCCGGGCTCCATTTGATGGAACCGATGCTGAGGTCCGTGTCGGTGGCGAGCGCACGCTTATTCCGGCCGTTCGCGTCCATCACGTAGAGGCGCGAGTCCTGGTAGGCCATGACGCGGTCGTCATAGCCGGTGTAGGCGACGGTGCGCCCGTCCGGGGAAACGGTCGGGCTGCCGTCCGGGCCGTCGCGGTCCGTGAGGGCGGTCACGGACAGGTCGCGCAGCGAGACCGCGTAGATTTCGCTCTCGATGGGGTCGAGGTCGCGGTCCTCCGCCAGATTGCCAACAACCAGCAGCGTCCCGTTGCCCAGCCAGGCGGGGCTGCCCATGTCGGCGTCGCCCGATGTGATCTGGCGCGGCGAGCCGCCATCCGCCGAGATGGTGAAGACGTGCGTCGCGCCTTCGCGCAGATAGCCCGCCCCGTCGAAACGGAAGGTCAGGTCATCGAACACGCGCACGGGTTCGGACCAGGTCGCGCCGTCTGGCTTTGCGATGGGCGTGGCGAAGCTGGGCGTCTTGCCGGGGACGAAGGATGTAAAGGCGATGGTCTTGCCGTCCGGCGACCAGGTCGCGCCCGAAGGGCCTTCCTCGAACTGGCCGAGCGACATGTCCTCGCCGCTCTCCATGAAGCGCACGCGCAGGTCCGGCTTGCCGTCCGTCGCGGTGCTGTAGAGCAGGCGCGAGCCGTCCGGCGACCAGCGCGGCGAGCCCTTGGACGCCCCGCCGACGATCAGCGGGCGGTGCGTGCCGGTGGCGACGTCCAGCTTCCACAGATCGCCCCGGTCCGTGTCCGTCTTGCGGTCCATGGAGCGGCGCACATAGACGACCGTGCGGCCGTCCGGAGAGATCTGCGGGTCCGACGCGTATTCGATGTCGAAGACGCGTTCTGCGGTGAAGCGCGGGGCCTCGTCGGCGGCGTCCGGATACTGCGCGCTCGCGGCTCCGGCGGACAGAAGGGCGAGGGCGCTGGCAGCGACGAGGACGGCTTTCATGGGAGTCTCCGAGTGGTGATGTTATGGGTTAACATGCGGGGAAGGGTGGGGGCAGTCAAAGGCGTTCTTGCCCCTGTCCCCGGCATTTATTGCCGGGGTCTCCCTCGGAAAACGCCCTGCACTGACAAGCTTGGTCGTGGCTCAAGCCAAGCCGGAAGGCCCAGGCAATGAATGCCGGGGACGATAGCTCGGTTTCTACCCCTCCGCCTCCCGCCGCTGGTCCAGCTCCGTCTCCAGCGTCTCCTTCAGCAGCGCGCGGGCCTTTTCCGCATTCTCCGCAAGCGCGTCGATATTGCCGCGCAGGTGGTACGTCTCCTGGATGTTCTCGTAGTCCAGCTCCAGGAACCGTTTAGCCAGCATGTCGGCCTCGTCCTCATTGTAGCCCATCGCCGTCAGCACGGTCTCGCCCAGCGCCAGCGCGCCGCGCACGGTTTCGCGTTCGGCGAAGTGCACCTCCTCGGCCAGCAGGTCGAACAGCTGCACCCGGCCCTTGGCCCGCACGATCAGCTTGGCATCCGGGAAGGCCTGCTTGATCTCGCGGACCAGCTCCACATTGTCCGCGATGGCCACGACGATGATGCAGGCTCCGCCCGCGCCGGCCTGGCGCAGCAGGTCCATGTCGGTCGCATCCCCGTAGAAGACGCGGTGGTGGAACTGCTTCAGGAATTCGATGTGGTCGCCATTGTTGTCGATCAGCGTAGTACGGATGCCTTGCGCTTCCAGCAGCCGCCCTATGATCTGCCCGATGCGGCCATAGCCGAGGATCAGCACGGGATGGTGCTGGTCGAACGGGGCCTCGCCCGTCGTGACGTCGCCGCCCGCGTCCAACTTCGGCAGGATCACCCGGTCGAAGAGCAGCAGGATGAGCGGCGTCAGCGCCATGGACAGGGCGATCACGGCGGTCAGGATGCTGGACGTCTCCGGGCTGATCGCGCCTTCGGTGGTAGCGAAGGTGAAGATGACGAAGCCGAACTCGCCCGCCTGGCAGAGCAGGGCCGCGAAGAAGAGCCGCGCGCGGCGCTCCAGCTTCGCCGCCCGTCCGATGATCAGCAGGATCACGAATTTCAGTCCCATCAGGCCCAGCACCAACCCAACGATCAGCGCGGGCTGCGCGGCGATGAAGCCCAGATCGATGGTCATGCCGACCGAGATGAAGAACAGGCCCAGCAACAGCGCCTTGAACGGCTCGATGTCGCGTTCCAGCTGGTGGCGGTATTCGCTGTCCGCCAGCACCATTCCGGCGATGAACGCGCCCAGCGCAGGCGACAATCCAAGCCAGTTCATCAACAGCGCCGCGCCCACCACAAGGGCCAGCGATACGGCCGTGAACGTCTCGCGCACGTCGGAGCGCGCGATGAGGCGGAACAGCGGGGCGAGGATGAACCGCCCGCCCAGGAACATGCCGACGAACACGCCCAGCGCCGCCAGGCCCAGCCAGATGCCGGTCGGGCCGTGCGGCTCACTGCCATGGCCGTCGCCATAGGAACTGGATACGCCCTCGAAAGGCGTCATCGTCGCCAGCACGGGCATGGCCGCGATCATGGCGATAACGATGACGTCCTGGAACAACAGCACGGAAAAGCCGCTCTGCCCTTCCGGTTCGGCCATGAGGCGGCGGTTCTGCAACACTTGCAGGGCGATGGCGGTGGAGGACAGCGACAGCGCCATGCCCACGGCCAGCGCTTCGCCCGCTGACAGGCCGAAAACGAATAGGCCCGCACCTGCGATGGCCAGCATCGTCAGCGCGACCTGCGATCCGCCCAACCCGACCAGCTTGCCGCGCATCGACCAGAGCTTGCGCGGTTCCAGCTCCAGCCCGATCAGGAACAGCATCATCACCACGCCGAACTCGGCAAAGTGCAGAATGGTCATGGGATCGCTGATCAGGCCCAGAACGCTCGGCCCGATGAGAACGCCCGCGACGAGGTATCCGATGACGGAGCCCAAGCCCGACAGCTTGCTGACCGGGACGAGCAGGCTCGCCGCGCAAAGAAAGATGAAAGCCGAAAAGAGCAGGGAACCGTCCATGCGGACGACTTTAGCCGTGTGCAAACTTAAAGCTAGATGAAGTTAGCGAAGGTGGTCCGACAGTCCACCGAGAATGCCCGTCTCGGCGCGCAGCGCGGTGCGCACCGCCTCGTCATCCTCGTCCGCGCCCCAGATTTCCGCGCGGTAGAGCTCGTCCAGGCGCGACAGGTCGAACGCCTCTTCCGCATCGAGCGCACCGTCCATCACCGCCATGGCCAGAACGGCAGAGCCGTAAACCGCGACGAGATGCACGAAGAGGATGAGCGCGAAGTCACCCAGCCCATCGGCATAAGCGGCGACCGCGTCGAGGCTTGCTTCCGGCTGTTCGACGGCCAGCAGGGAATCGGTCGTGGCCAGTGTGATCCCGCGCGCGCTCGCCCAGTCCAGCCAGGGGTTCCAGGCGGCGGCTTGGCGCTCCACATACTCTTCCGGGTCGGGCGCGCGGTAGGACAGCAGGTCCGTGCCCGCATAGTTGCGCGCTTCGGTCACAAGGTCCGCGCGCCGTTCCGTGACGCCTTCGCTGGCCACGTTGGATAGGCGCGTGACGGGCATGACGGTCGGGTCGATATCGCCGTCCGTGGCCGCAGGGACGGCGTCCCATTCGCGCTTCAGATGCTCCGCAATTGCCGCGCTCGGCACGCGGATGGGCCGTTTGCCCGGGGTCTTCAATTCGCGCCCGTCCAGCCGGACGAAATGCCCGTCCGCGTCGCTGTCGACCGTGACGTCCGTGTAGAACCGCTTCGCCATCAGACGAGGTTGTCCCAGTCGACCTCGGGCTCCGCTTCCTGGAACCCGAACAGCTCGAACGCCTTTTCCATATGGCCCGGCAGCGGCGCGTTGAACGTCAGCGAAGGCCGCCCCTCGCGCGGAATGGTCAGCGAGCGCGCATGCAAGTGCAGCGTCTTGTCCACGCCGCCGGGCAGGGGACGGTCGGTCATGTATTTCGGGTCCGCCGCCAGGGGCGCGCCGAGGATCTGCATGTGCAGCCGCAGCTGGTGCGTGCGCCCTGTCAGCGGTTTCATCACGACGAAGGCGGCCTTGGCGCCTGCCGTGGCGACGGCGCTGTAGAGCGTGCGCGCATGCTTCGCGCCCGGCGCACCGTGGCGCACGGCCATCATGACTTCCTTGCCCTCGTGGATATTGCCGAAACGGTTGTCGAGCTCGCCCTTGGCGATGTAGCCCGCCACTTCGCCCGACAAGGGCCGCGGCACGCCGTTGGTCACGCCCCAGTATATCTTGTCCGCCCGGCGGCTCTGGAAGGCGCGGCCCGCCCACTTGGCGGCGGCCGCCGACTTGGCGATCAGCAGCACGCCCGACGTGTCCCGGTCGAGCCGGTGCACAAGGCGGTATCCTTCCGGCAGCATCCCGTCGATGTGCCGCGTCGTCTTCGATCCGCCCTGCACGGCCAGGCCGGCAGGCTTGTTGATGGCGAGGAGTTCGTCGTCCTCGTAGATGGCCAGCTCTCGCAGCTTCTCCTGGTCGCGCTGGGACGCGGCCTGCTTCACCTGCTCCGGGTCGGGCAGGGGCGGAATGCGCACGGTCTGTCCGGCTTCCAGGCGCAGGTTCCCCTTGGCGCGCTTGCCGTCCACGCGCAGCTGTCCGGTGCGCAGCAGCTTTTCCACCTTGCCGTGCGGAATGTGCGGGAAGAGCCGCTTGAACCACCGGTCGAGCCGCTGGCCGTCATCATGCTCCGGCACGTCGAGTTGCTGGACACCGCTCATGCAAATATCTTTCTGGCTACGATGAGCCCCAGGGCGAGCGCCGCGATGGCCAGTACGACCGACCCGCCGACATAGGCCGCGAACGTGCCGTACCGCCCGCGCTCCAGCATCAGCCACGCGTCGAGCGAGAAGGCGGAAAACGTCGTGAACCCGCCAAGCAGGCCCACACCCAGCAGTAGGCGAAGCTGTTCTCCGCCGTCCTTGGTCGCCAGCCACCCGGCCAGCAGCCCCATCAGCAACCCGCCAAGGACATTCGCCGCCATCGTCCCAGCCGGAAACCCCGGCCCGAAGGCGCGCAACGTCAGCTGTCCGAGACCGTGCCGCGACGCGGCCCCGATCCCGCCGCCGAGGGAAACGAGGAGATAGGCTTGCATGGGGGGCGGGTAGAGCCAGAAGGACAAAGCGTCAATCTAGCTCCAGAGCGCGACACTGGCCGCAGGGCTGCGCGCGCAGCGAAGCGAGCACGGGGTTCTGCGGCCACCTGCGCCGAAGGTGCAGTGAGTGGCAGCGAATTGAGAAGGTCGACGCTGGCGCGTCGGCTTTTTTTGTTGGAGTGCCCTCTAATTCTTCGCTCATTCCCGCGCAGGCGGGAATCCAGGGTGAGGAAGACT
>CAYULR010000037.1:12835-14404 GCA_964445685.1 uncultured Algimonas sp. | reverse complement strand
CCCACGATCGGTGCGACCAGCATCAGCGCCTCGACACCGAGCAGACGCGGGACGGAGAACTGGCCTTCATGGGTCAGGTGACAGCCCGCAAACTCGCGCGCCAAACGGGCGCGGTCCGCCTCTAGCCCCCGGCGCATGTCGCGGGACAGGTCCAGCATGTCGTCCGCCAAGCCGGGTGTATCCGCCAGCTCCTTGCGGACGCGGACACGCTCGAACGTCCGGTCTTCGTTCGAGCGGTCTTCAATAGGCTGCAGGTCGGGCAGGTTCGACCGGAGCGCCTCCCGCCGCACGCCCAGCGACGGGCGGAGCAGCGTCACGCCCGCCAGTTCGGGCCAGACGGGCGCGTAACGGCTTTGGAGCATCCCGGCCGCACCGCGCCAGCCGGAGGCGCGCTTCAGGCGCATGAGCACCGTCTCGGCCTGGTCATCGGCGTGGTGCCCCGTGACGAGGGTCTCGATCCCGCGCGCGCGGCAGACATCTCCCATCAGACCGTAGCGCGCCTGCCGCGCCTTGGCTTGCAGACCGCTCGTGGGGGAACCGGGGGTCCAGGTCAGGACGGTCAGTTCGTGCCCCATTGAGGCCACGAGCTCGCGCGCGCTCTCGGCCTCGGCCTGGGATTCTTCACGCAGGCCGTGGTCCACGTGCAGGACCGCTTTCAGGCTCTTGTGATCCTTGAGGATATTCAGCAGCGCGAGGCTGTCGCCGCCGCCCGAAAAGGCCAGCGCAAAGGGAGCCGCTCCGCCAGGCAGAGCCGTCAGGATAGCGTCTGCCGCAGCCTGCGTCAGCACCCCGTCCGGGACAGTTCGCGCGTGGCTTTTTCACGCGCAGACGACGACGCGCCGGGGAACTGGTCGTCGAAACTGCGCAGCGCCGTGCAGGCTTCGCCCACCTGCCCCATCTCGCGCAGGGACGCGCCCAGCTTGACGAGGGCGTCGGGGGCCTTGTCCCCGTCCGGGGTCGCGCGCATGGCAGCGATGTAGCTTTCTGCGGCCGTGTTATACTGGCCGCGCACGAAGTAGCTCTCGCCGAGCCAGAAATGCGCTTCACCCGCTTGGGGAATGTCCGGCGCGTCGGTCAGCAACTGCAGCAGCGCCGCTTCCGCGCCCGCATAGTCGCCCTCGGCCAGACGCGTCTTGCCCGTCTGCAAAGCGGCGGCCGCGTCGATGGGGTCGGCAACCGGACCCGGTGTCAGCACGAAAGGCTGCGTGGTCGTCGTCGGCGGTCCCTGGATCTGTTCGACCGTACCCGGTCCCGCGACGTAAGTGTCGTCCACGACAGGGCCGGACTGCGAAGCGACCAGATCGACCGCGTCCAGATGGATGCGCATCCGCGTGGACAGCTCCTGCAGGATGCGGATGTCGGATTCCAGCGCATCGACGCGCGCCTTTTCCAGGTCGCGTTCATAGGACAGGCGTTCCACCTCGCCGCGCAGCGTGCGGATCGTGGTTTCCAGCGTATCGACACGGGCCATCAGGCGTTCCGCTGCCGGATCGCCCGTCAGCATGCGCGCTTCCAAGGCTTCCACACGCAGACGCAGCGCCTCGTTGCGCGACGCCAGCTCGGCACGGC
>CAYULR010000037.1:3507-12825 GCA_964445685.1 uncultured Algimonas sp. | reverse complement strand
GGTATAGCCATTGCGGTTACGGGCCCAGCCTTCTTCGTTGCTGCGGGCGTCGATGGGGCGTTCCTTGCCGTAGGACACGGTCGTCAGGCGCGTCGGCGCGACGCCCTGGCTGACGAGGAAGGATTTGACGCTGTTGGCACGCCGTGCGCCCAGCGCGATATTGTACTGGCGCGTCCCGCGTTCGTCCGCGTGGCCTTCCACGACGGCTGTATAGTTGCCGTAGCGCTTCATCCATTCCGCCTGCTGGCGCAGCACCTGGCGGGCCTGCGGGGTCAGCGTGTGCTGGTCATAGCCGAAATAGACGCGCGGATCGCCACCCGTCTGAAAGGCGAAATCGTCGAGCGAACCCGGCACGGGCGCTGCTGCCACGGGCGCGACCGGAGCGGGCGATATGACCGCCGGCGGCGGTGCCTGCGTGACGGGGGCCGGAGCGGGCGTCACGGGCTGCTGGATGGCTTCGGGCACGGGATCGGGCTGCGTGGCGCAGGCGGCGAGCACGGCCCCTCCGAGTGCGAAGAGAGCAAGGGAGCGAGAAAGGTGTGTCATGATCCGTCCACTTTTGTCGAATGATTGCTTGAACATCGTCTGAGACGCGAGGTCAAAGGCTGAAACGTGAATCTTTGCAAAGCCTATGGCCGAATTGTGGCGCGCCCCGCATATTTTCGGAAAAACGGGCTGCCTATTCCAGGATGGGCGACCAGGCCGGATCCGTCGCCTGCCCCGGCGTTTCCACGCGCTTCAGGTTGCGCCCCGTCAGGTCCACCGACCACAGCTCCGCGCGCGAATCGCGGCCGCGCGTTTCCTTGGTGAACAGGATGATCCGGCCATTAGGCGACCAGCTGGGCATGTCGACCAGATAGTCGTCCGTCAGGATGCGCTCGTTCGAACCGTCCGGGTCCATTACACCGATGGCGAACTTGCCCCGGTTCTGGCGGACAAAGGCGATCTTGTCGCCGCGCGGGCTCCAGACGGGCTGGTTGTACCGACCGTCGCCGAAGCTGATCCGTTTGGGCGATGAGCCGTTCACGCCCATCGTGTAGAGCTGCGGCGAGCCGCCCCGGTCGCTCTGGAAGACCATGCGGCGGCCATCCGGCGAAAAGCTCGCAGACACATCGATGCCCGGATCGGTCGTTAGACGCTCGGACGACCGCGAGGCGAGGTCCATCCGGTAGATGTCCACATTGCCCGCCTGCTCCATCGACAGCACCAGCGCCCGCCCGTCGGGCGAGAAACGAGGCGCGAACGTCATGCCAGGAAAGCTGCCCAGCAGTTCGCGGCGGCCAGTAGCGATGTCGAGCATATAGACCTGCGGCGGCAGCGTCTCGTAGCTCATATAGGTGATGGTCTGGCTGTTCGGGTCGAATTGCGGGCTGACGACGAGGTCCGAGCCCCCGACCAGGTACTGCGGGTCGTGACCGTCCTGATCCATGATGGCGAGGCGTTTCTGGCGGTCCGTCTTGGGCCCGCGCTGGTCCACGAAGACAATGCGCGAGTCGAAATAGCCGTCCTCGCCCGTCAGCGTCTTGTAGATCGCATCCGCCGCCTTATGCGCGGTCCTGCGCCAGTTCGACGTGGTGGTGGAGAAGCGGATGCCTTGCAGCTGTTCGCCCGCGAACACGTCCCAGAGACGGAATTCCACCCGCACCCGTCCCGGCTGGTCCCGCACGATCCGGCCCGACACCAGCGCGTCCGCACGGATGACCCGCCAGTCGGCAAACGTCGGCTCGTAATCGATGTCGGTCTGCGTCTCTAGGAAACTTGCGGGGTCGAGCGAGCGGAAGACCGCGCTGCTCTGCAGGTCGTTGCGGATCACGTCGGCGATCTGCGCGCCGAGCGCCTGCGTCTCCGCATCCTGTCCGAGGAAGTCCGGAATAGCGATCGGCACGGGGTCGATATTGCCCTGCGTGATGTCGACCTCGATCTGCGCGGTCGCGGGCAGCGGAGCGGCGATCGCCAGAAGGGCAAGGGCCAGGAGAGCGGGTCGCAGCATGGAAGGTCTCACAGTTGCGGGCGGAAATTCAGGATGAGCGACTGCCACTGGTCGAACTTCTCCGCCGGGAGGAAGTCGTAGGGCGCGCATTTGGTGACGGCCTGCACGGCGCGCATTTCGGCTACGTCCCAAAAGGGATTGCCCGGCGCGGCGCGGCGGGAGGCGGCGCGGTCGATGACGCGCACGTCTTTGACGAAGCCACCCGGCTGCATGTCCACGCGCAGACGCACGACCAGCTTTTCGAGGTCGGTCGCATCGACCGGCTTTCGCCAGCAGCGGTACATGGCGCTGTTCAGCGCATCGAGCTCCGACAGCGTCATCTGCGTGCCCGTGCCGACGCCTTCGCGCGCGCGGTCGGAGTAGACGAGCCGCTCGTCCGGCGCTTCATCAGCAACCTGGCTGTCGGCCACGGTCGAGGCGTCCTTAGACTTATCGATCAGCGACGAGATGCGGTCGAGGTCGAAGGCGGGCTTGGCCTCGGCGACCTGTTCGGGTTCGGGCTCTGCATCCGGTTCGACCGCGTCGGGTTCTACCGGGGGCGGCGTAATCTCAACGGGCGCTTCCTCGTCAGGGGCGATGGAGACCCTGTCGCCCGCCACGTCGGCGTTTTCAGCGGACTCCAGCACCTGCATGGGCGCGGGCGGCTCGGCAGGCTCGGGTTCGGGCTGAGGGGCCTCCAGCGAAGCGCGGATATCCGTGAGGTCCGCTACGGTGATGACCTCCACGGGGACGACGCGTCCCTCCTCCAGCGGATCGACGGTCGAGAAGGCGAGGCTCGCACCGAACAGCACGCCCGCATGGAGCAGCAGCGATATGGGAAGCCCGGCGCGGATCATCGCACGGCGGCGGCTACTGGCTCACCGGATCGGTGACGAGGTTCAGGTTGGAGAAGCCGGCCGCGTTGACGCGCGCCATGACTTTCATGACCGCACCGTAGTCGGAATTCTCGTCCCCGCGCAGGAAGATGCGTTCGTCATAGCCCGTGTCGGACACGGCCACGAGTTTCGCGACCAGATCGTCGATGGGCACTTCCTCTTCCTGCAGGAAGACGCGGCCTTCGCTGTCGACCGTGACCGTCAGCGGTTCCTGCTGCGACGGCAGCGCCTTGGCGTCCGTCTTGGGCAGGTCGATCGGCACGCCGACGGACAGCAGCGGCGCGGCGACCATGAAGACGATCAGCAGCACCAGCATCACGTCCACCAAGGGCGTGACGTTGATTTCGGAATTGACGCGCGAGCGGCGGTGACGGCGGCGGCCGCCATTGCGGCCTACGCCTCTTTGAACGGACATTCCCATCCTAGCCGCCCTTGCTCAACTTGCGGCCCAGAATGGCGGAGAGCTCGTCGGCGTAACCTTCGAGACGGCCGCCATACTTGTCGAGATCGGTCAGATACATGTCGTAGAAGACCTTGGCCGGGATAGCCGCTATCAGCCCCCGCGCCGGGGCGAACCGCGCTCCCGCGATGCCGGGCGCGACGACGGCGAGGTTAGTGTTTTCCGACGCGGCGATGGCGCGGAAGGAGTTCATGATCCCCCAGACCGTCCCGAACAGGCCGATGAAGACCGAGATGGACGCGACCGTACCGAGCACGGGCAGCCCCTTCTCCGCCTTGGCCATTTCGCGGTTGATGACGAGGTTCATGACCGAATCGATGCGCTCATGTGTGGAGCTGTCGCCGCCCACGCGAGTGGCCGTGCCGGATTCGTTGTATTCGCGCATGGCGGCGGCGAAGACGCGGGCCATGGGATCCCGTGTGTCCTGGCCGAGCGCGGCGTTCAGGTCCTCCAGCGTGCGGCCGGACCAGAAGGTGTTTTCGAAGTCCGTTGCGCGTTTGCGCAGCATGCGGACCATGATGAACTTGTCGATGGCGACGACCCAGCTCCAGATCGAAGCGAGCACGAGCAGCAGCATAACGCCCTTGATGACCCAGTCGGACTGCATGAACAGCGACCAGAAGGAGTAGTCGCCCACGGCAAGGGGCGAGACGAGAGTGGAGGTCACGGATAGCATGCGTCGTGTCTGTCCTGTATCGTCGCGCCGGTGCAGAGCGCGGAAGAGTGTGAGCCTTCGGTCTTGATGCGCCTAGCGCGCGCCGCCAACTTAAAGGCCTGTAAGGCTGCATACAGGATTTAACGACCCGTTCACCCCCGTTTAAGGGACAAAGCCCTAACCGGGCGTCAAATCACCGTTTTCGTCCCCTAGGTCTGAATTGGGTCGAAAAAACGTCGCAATTGGCGTGTTACGTCTATTCGGACATTTGCTGACTGGAGCTTCTATGCGCACCGCCCTTCTCACGACCCTCGCCGCAGCCGCCCTGGCCGCCTGCTCCACGACGCCGGAGCCCATCGAGGAAACGGTGATCGTCGAGGTCGATCCGTTCGAGACCTGCACGCCCATCAGCGCCCTGACCCGCGTGACCATCCCGGAGAAGACGCAGACCCGCATCGAGATCGTAGAGATCGAGAATCCGCCCTACGAGCCGATCCAGGACCGCCAGACCGTCACGCGCGTCATCGAACCCGCCCGCACGATCTTCCAGAACAGCGAAGGCGTCGAAGTGACGGACATCTGCGACACGCAGATCAACCCCAGCGGCATGACGTCCGAGGGAAGCCGCTAGTCCTGCGGCTCAACCGGACCAGGCACCTGCCCGGTCCAGCCATAAAGCTTGTGGTAATAGGCGACGACGTCGTCCGGAATGGGCGTGTCGCGCCCATAAGGCGAAAACGGCAGCAATATCAGCAGGCTGAGGCCCACGCCGACGAGGATCGCGACGCCCGGGCGCGGCTTCCGTTTTCGCGTCCGCGACGACCAACCCCGGCTGATGGCCGTGCCGAGATGCACGCAAAGACTGACGACGGCCAAGCCGTAATAGAGCGTGAAACCCACGCCGACGGCACCGAACGTCAGGCTGCCCGCCGCCCAGTCATAATCCGTGTCCAGTCCGACGATGCGCCGCGTCCCGATTGCGGCGGAGGTGTGCACCAGCAGGAACAGGGCAAGGTACAGCCCGCTCCATGTGGCCAGGTCGGCCCGTTTGCGCGCCCTGGCCACGGACAGCCCCGTCACGACCTGCGCCAGGACGGCCAGCACCAGCACGGCTTCCACGACCGGCATCTGGTAGATCGCCCTCGCCGCCCCGTTCCAACTCCGGTGCAGATCTGCCCCGCCCCAGGCGGAGAGGTTGACGCAGACATGCGCCGCAATGAAGACACTAAGCAGGATTGCATTGCCGCGATGGATGCGGCGGACGAGACGTGGATTTAATACGGACATTTATTATCCGTAATAAGGAGCCCCATGCAGATCAACCACGGAGTCGAATGGTCCGTGCACGCGCTTGTGCTCCTCGCCGGGCTGCCGGAGGGCAAGGCGATGTGCGGGGCACGCATCGCGGAGTTCCACGGCGTTCCGCGCGACTACATGGCGAAGCAGCTTCAGGCCCTGAGCCGGGCGGGCCTTGTCACGACGGTTCGCGGGCGGTCGGGTGGTTACCGGCTGTCGCGGCCCGCCACGCAGATCGACCTGCGGCAAGTCTTGGAAGTCATCGAAGGCAAGAGCCCGGCCTTCCGCTGCCAAAACATTAGGGAAAACGGCCCGTGCCCGACGCCCAAGGACCTCTGCAAGACGCCCTGCCCCGTCGCCAAGGCCATGTGGGAGGCGGAACGCGTCTACCGCGATGCACTGGCGGCGACGTCGATCGCGGACCTGGCCGTTTCCGTCGCGCAGCAGACCTCGCCCGAGCGGTTGGGCGAGATCTTCAACTGGATGATGAAACCCTAGAGCCCACTACAGGCCCAGCGCGTCCGGCACGCTCTTGCGGAGCTGGTACTTCAGCACCTTGCCGGAGCCGCCGCGTGGCAGCTCGCTGATCACGTGGACATGGCCGGGAAGCTTGTAGCGTGCCAGGCGGCCGTCCAGGTGGGCGAGGATCTCGTCCAGCCCGCAGCTTTCGCCGTCCTTGAACACGGCCACGACGCAGCCTGTCTCGCCCCACTTTTCGTGCGGGACGCCGATAACGGAGAGCTCCGCGAACTGCGGCATCTCGTAGAGAAGCCCTTCTATTTCAGCCGGGTAGACGTTCTCCCCGCCCGAAATATACATATCCTTCACCCGGTCTTCGATGTAAACGTAGCCGTCTTCGTCCATCCGCCCGATATCGCCGGATCGGAACCAGCCGTCTTCGGTGAAGCTGCGCGCATTGGCTTCGGGATTGCGCCAGTAGCCCGGCGTGACGGACGCGCCCTTGAACAGGATTTCGCCCGCTTCGCCGCGCGGCACTTCGTTGCCGTCTTCGCCGACCACCTTGATGCGCGAATGCGACAGCGGGCGGCCCGTGCTGCCGATGCGGTGCGGGATGTCTTCCTTGCGCAGCGTCGTTCCGGCCGCGCAGGTCTCCGTCATGCCGTAGCCTTCCTGGATCACGAGGCCCTTGGTCAGCCAGAAGCGCGAGAGCGGCTCCGGCACGGTCTCGCCGCCGCCCAGCGCAATCTGGATGCGCGAGAAGTCGATGTTCTCGATATCCGGGTGCAGGCGCATGGCGTTGTAAGCCGCCGGGACCATGAAGAGCGTGTCGATGTTCAGCTCCGCATTATCGATCGCCTTCAACGTGGCGTCCACGTCGAACAGGCGCATCATGACGATGCAGCCGCCGATCCACGTCGCGGGCAGCGCCGTGACGCCCAGCCCGCCAATGTGGAAGAGCGGCATGTTGTTCAGGCAGACCCGGTCGGGGCTGGCGTCGCCCGCGCGCACCGCGCCCGCATTGGTGAATTCCACCATGCCGTGGGTGATGATGACGCCTTTCGGGTTCCCAGTCGTACCGCTGGAATACATGAGCAGGCACTGGTCCTCATAGCCTTGCGGGTGGAAGTCGTAGACCGGCTCCGCCGAGGCGAGGCCCGTTTCCCAGTCGCTGTCCTTGCCCACGCCCGTCGTGCCGACCCAGTGCTTCACGCTGGGGCAGTGCTCTTTCGTAGCCTCGGCAACTTGGGCGAACGGATCGTCCACCAGCACCATGGACGTCTCGCTGTCGTTCAGGATGTAGGTCAGTTCCGGCGGGGTCAGGCGGAAGTTCAGCGCCAGACAGACCGCGCCGATGCGCCAGCAGCCGAAGATCAGTTCCATCACGTCGGTCGTGTTCAGGCAGAGGAACGCCACCCGGTCACCGGGCTGGATGCCCTTGGCCTTCAGGAAGCCGGCCGCGCGGGCGACCCGCTCGTTCATGTCGGCGTAGGTGAAGGTGCGACCGCTCGCCAGATCGACCATGGCGCGGGCGTTCGGCTTGACGGCCGTGTGGTACTCGACCCAATCGATGACGGCGCCGGAATGGCTGTGCGCTTTTTGCATGTCTATAACCCCATTTGCCTGACTGCCAGGTCTCTCATTATCTCTTCCGAGCCACCGCCAATGGCGATGACTTTGACGTCGCGGTAGATCGATTCCACGCGGTTGCCGCGCAGGTAGCCCGCGCCGCCCAGTATCTGCATGGCCTCGCTGGCCACGAACTCCAAGGACTTGGTGGCCGTCACCTTAGCCTTGCAGATTTCCGCGACCGGCATCGTGCCGTCCTCGATGGTCTTGCACAGGATCCAAAGGTGGCTGCGCAGCGCATCGACGCGCGCGCTCATATCCGCGATCTTGTGGCGGATGACCTGGTGGCGGATCAGCGGCTTGCCGAAGGTCTCGCGCTGCTGCGCCCAAGCAATGCTGTCCTCCAGCGCCGCCTCCATCATGCCGAGCGAGATGGCGACGAGGCTGAGGCGTTCGTAATTGAAGTTCTGCATGATCTGGATGAACCCGAAGTTCTCCTGACCCATCAGGTTCTCTTCCGGCACGCGGAGATCGTCGAAGTAGAGCGTGGCTTGGTTCGACGCCCACCAGCCCATCTTCTTACCGAGCTTGGTGCGCGAAAAGCCGGGACGGTCGGCCTCCACGAAAAAGAGCGAGATGCCCGCCAGCCCCTCCCCGCCCGTGCGTGCGCCGACGACGAAATAGTCGCTCTCCATGCCGCCCGTGATGAAGGTCTTGGAGCCGTTCAGCACCCACTCGTCCCCATCGCGTCGCGCCGTGGTCTTCAGGTTCGCCACGTCCGATCCGCCGCCCGGTTCGGTAATCGCCAGCGAAGAGCCGACGCGGCCTGCAATGATCTCCGGCAGGATGTCTGTGCGGATGCGTTTATTGGCCAGACGCTGGATCGGGTCGAGCGAGATGCCGCGCCCGCCAATGGCCGCGCCGACGCCGCCAACGCCGCAGCGGGCGATCTCGACGGACGCGTCCATGCGCATGAAGGGATCGTCGAAGCCGTGGCCGCCATACTCCTCCGCAATGCCGAAGCCCCAAAGGCCGATCTCGCCGAACTTCTGGTGCACCTCCCACGGGACGTGGCCCGCTTCGTCCCAATCGAAGGCGTGCGGCACGATCTCCTTATCCATGAAAGCGCGGACGGTCTCGCGGAAGGCGCGGCGTTCATCCGTGTCGAACGGGTTGGGAAGCGGCTTTAGGTTCATCCCCTTCGGGCTAACGGCGCGCGCCAGGTGCGGCAACATGTCAGGCGCGCCCATCACGGACGCGCTGCAAGCCTGCAAACAGGGGTATCCGCGCACGAAAAAAGGGCCGCCTCCCCCTCGGAAACGGCCCTCTCCCCCGGTGTGAACCTCCCGCGGCCGGACGGCCGCGTCGGGGTCACCTCCCCCCGTGTTCGTTTTGCAAGCCCTAGAAGGACTTGCGCAGGTTGACGCCGTACGTCGGAAGCGGGCTCGGATAGCCGTTCACGATGCCGAACTGCGCCACACCCGGGAACAGTGTCGTGGCGAAGTCGTCGCCGAAGATGTTCCGGCCCCAGACCTGGATGGCGTAGCCATTTTCCGTCTCGATGCCGAACGAGGCGTTGAACAGGCTCTGCTCGCGCTCTTCGAAGCCAGGCGCGGCGATGAGCGTGGTCTCCAGCGGGTTCGCCGTTGCGGCGATAGCCCGGCCTGCCAGCGACAGGTTGTCGGAGATGGTCGTCGGCGCTTCGTACTGCCAGTCACCCCGGATGTAGAACTCCGTGCCATTGTCGAACTCGTACTCGTAGGTCAGTCCGAGGGACGTGCTGACGTCGCTGATATTGTTCGGCGTCGTGCCCGTCAGGTCGATGGTCGTGCCGGAGATCGGTCCCGGAGCGCCCGTGAAGTCGAGATACTCGGCATCGAGGAACGTGCCGGAGTAGTTCAGGCTCAGACCTTCGAAGAGGTCAAGGCGGCCCTGCACTTCGACACCGTCGACGCGGGTTTCACCGGCATTGGTCAGAACGAAGAGCGTGCCGACGAAGGCGTTGCCCTGGAAG